>NZ_NPFZ01000010.1:0-283059 GCF_002259425.1 Rhodococcus sp. 14-2470-1a | reverse complement strand
ACAACACCGAAAGGACCGCCCCTGACCAACCGGAAACATCAACACGGGGTGGGGACTTTTACTTGGCCACCAGCGGGGACTTCATCTTGGCCATTGACAGCGGGTTCAGAAGCGGATGCTGAAGATCCAGATGGAAGCCAGCAAGACCAAGGAGTCAAGCATCGGCGAGGGAGGAAACCGATGATCTGGTACCCCATCGTGTATGACGGCCAGGAGTTCGAGTGACCAAAGGCGAAGGGCGAAGTCATACCGTTGACGATCAGTCGGGATGGTGAACTTCAGACGATGGATGTGGAGGTCGTTGCCCTCAGCCCCGGCTGGAGCCGCCACAGTTCGAGGATCCAAGATTTTTTGATGCTCGAAGGCAAGCGGACGCAGCGGCTGGCGCCACGATCCCCATCGATATCGTGAAGTACGAAGAGCTGAAGGCCGCGGCTGCACAAGGTGCGACGATCGCAGCGGTTGCTGCCAAGCGGGAACGCGAGCAGAAGATCACCGATGCGATCACGCAGGGCCATCTGGCTCCCGGCGGACGCTGACAAGTGGCGGACGCTGCTGGAGCAGTCTCCAGAGGCCGCGAAGGTGCTCGCTTCGATGCCGGTAACCATCCCGGTAACGGAGATCGGCCACAGCGAACCTGGCACCGATGGCGCCGCGGAGGAGCCTACGGACTGGATCCGCTAGAACTTACGGATCAGCAGCTTTCGGGCCCTCCTGTCCCTGTGGGCAGCTGCTCGATCCGTAACCGTCGCACCCTGGCCACGCCCTCCTATGCGGAGCGCTGGGATGCGACATCAGGAGCGCAACGCAGCTGGTGGAACAGCCGCGGATCGCTCCGAACATCCGGCTCCGGTAGTCACTGCGCGGACTCCCATCCTGGCGTGGTAGCTATCGGAGACGGATTACGTTGCAGTGCAACGCATTTTGGCTTTCTGGAGCCTGAAGCGATGGCGCGATAGGCCTATTTGCGCCTCTGAACTGGGGATTTACCGGAGGGGGGCACCTCATCAGCGGTACGTGTCCATTTTTTTGTTGCGCGCTCCACGGGCCCAAGCTGCCGTCAGAGTGTGACTAAGTTGGAGATATCGTTTTTGTCTGCGAGCTGAAAGCGGAGGCCCATTCCAGTAGCTGCTCGGACTCGGCTGGCGGCCTGGGCGGCAGCTGACTTTTCTGGAAGCGTCAGAACCGACACAATTGCAACCTCTTTGTCGTCAATCAGGACAATGCGGATCTTGGTGTGGTTGATTCCAGATTTTTGCAACGCGTGATGCACAAGCTTCCGATCGCGATTAATGAGCGACTGTGCCCGGGCATAGTCGTCGTCGTCGTCGGCAGTGCGGGACGCGGACGAGGACGGGACTGCCTGAACTCGTTCCATCCGGTCCATCCGGTAAAGGATCTCGCGCAGAGCATCGTCTTTGTCGAACTTCGGAGGCTCCGGCTGCTGTTCGACTCTTGACTTCGCGGCCTCGACATCTGCGACGAACTCTTCCCAGGACCACTCGAATCGCGCTTCGACAGCACTCCAGTCTGTCGAAGCGACTGCGCTTATCGACTGGAGGAGCTTTCGGACACCTTCTTTGTAAGGTTCATTCTGCTTCTGCAGCATCACACCCTGGAACTGCCGAATGGGCCCGCCGATCTCGAAGAAGTCGTTGAAGTTCACCAGCACCGGAACCACGAGCGAGAGACTATTGTCGAAACGCTTCGACAGTGCGCCAGCTTCGAAATTTAGCCAGGGCTTGTCTTGGTTCTCCGTGGTAACGACGATGATGCCGAAGTCGCTGCCGTTAAGTTGGTCTTCGATGTCCTTCAGCGCGCGGGATCCCGCTGCGACATCGATATCCGACATCCACGGCTGGACCCGATCGAACATCTTCGGTAGCCACAGTCGGAGAACTTTCGTGATCTCCCGCGATAGGTCGCCCGACCAGCTGATGAAGATCTTTACGTCGTCTGCCACGAGCGGCAGACTAGCAGGACTGAGCGGTGCGATCGGGGTGCTTGGCGGTCACCAGTTGGCGTCGATCCGGATCCGCAATCGAGTGGATCCGGATCGAGGTCGGCTCAGCCTAGAAATCGCTGCTCGATTCCTTCGGCCGCGGCGTCGGCTTCCTCCGGAGAAGGGCCACGACCGATGATGCAGCTTCCTTGTTGATGATGATGTTCATTGCTGTCAGGGACTCCGCGAGGCGAAGTTTAGTAGGCCCCGACGCATCAACGATCCAAAGATCTCCGAGATAACGGACGATTAGGCCGGGGTAGAACTTCGGCACTGGTGAGTAATCAGGCATCGGGGCCTCCGACCTGTCGCGGCACTCCGCGATCGTCGCGGACCCATCGGTAACCTGCTTCGTCCGTGAAGGAAATCTCCGCGGCGAGGCGTACCCCGGCAGTCTTGTGATAGCCCATAATTGCCATTTGGGAGGGCGACAAGGTGGAGCGCCATTCGTCTGTGAGCAGCCCCTGCAAAGCATCGTTCACCACAGACTGCAGTGGCGGGCCAAGTGTGCTCTGGATGGTTCCGCGCATTTGGTTCTGCAGGTGTTGCTGCTGAAAGCCCTGCAGGCCGCCCATTGCTCCTATGCCGCCCATCGGTGACTTCCGCATCTGCTTAGCCATCGTCTCGCTGAGTACGTCAGCGACGATCTTCGAGACGTTCACATCTGCACCCAGGCTCCTGTTCGCTTGCTCGCATCCATCAGCGACTTCGTTTCCATCGGAATCAACCGCGTGTACGCGAACGCTGACTTCTCCAATTGGAGCAGTGCTGTGGTTGACCGCTCGCACGAAGAAAACGTCTTCTCCCAGCAACCTGTTTGTATCTATACCTACGATCACCTTGCGCGCCTGGGCCGCGATCCGATCTTTCTCCGCTCGTAACAAAGTCGCCATCTGCGCTTCGTAACGCTCGCGGTCCTCGCGAGCGAGATCGTCTCGTTGATCGCGATCCGTCCGCGCGCGTTTCGGTTCGATCACGAGCGCTGCGAACAGTGCGACGATCACACCGATGGCGGTAGCGACGTATCCAACGATGGTGACCACGGCCACGGCGATTTCAAGTCCTGTCATCTTCCCCTCCCGAGTTGGCTAACCCTCCGAACAGGACAATAACGGCGCGGACCGACAAATTTTCGCCCTCTCAACTACCGCCAAAAATTGACACTGGCGGTGTTGTGGACGTTGAACGATCTGGCAGGGGGAACGGTGCCCGGCCTCGACGAGGTGGGCGCTGCATTGGATTTCCGCGAGAGGGGGAAGGTGTGAGTGTTCACTATCCGCGCCGACTGGCGTGGGCATATCTGTCCAGACGCCGACGACGATTCCCGGCAGTTCGGAAAGGCTCGACACGTGGCTAGACGCAAGACGACTTTGACAGTTCTTCGCACCGAAAAACTCACGCCGCACATGCAGCGGGTCTACCTCGGTGATCCGGGATTCGACAACTTCCAACCGGTGGACTTCACCGATTCCTACGTGAAGCTGATCTTCGGTCCTGAGGGCGATGAGGTGCTGCGCATGTACACCGTTGTTCCGTCGACACCGACGCGTAGGAAATCGCAATCGATTGCGTCGTGCACGGTGACGAAGGTGTTGCCGGTCCGTGGGCGGCGTCCGCGAAACGGTGCGAATTCGTCGTCGCCTGACTGCGTCCCGAGCACGACGCCAGCATCGATGATGCCTTCGATGCGAACAGCCTGCAGGTAACGTCGGCTTCATGATCGTCTGGCTCAACGGCACGCACGGTGCTGGGAAGACGACCACCAGCCATCGCCTGCAGCAGCGTTTGCCTGATTCGCGTGTGTTCGACGCAGAGAAGGTCGGCGAGACGTTGATGGACATCTCGCCGGGCCTCCCCGCGACCGATAATTTTCAGCATTGGCCGCCGTGGCGTCCGCTTGTCGTCGAAACAGCTCGCCGGGTACTCGAATACACGGGTGGGACCCTGATCGTGCCGATAACCTTCCTCATCGAGAAGTACTGGCGTGAGATCAGCGACGGACTCGCGGAGCACGGGATTGCTGTCCAACACTTTGTTCTGCACACCGATGAAACAACTCTTCGACGGCGGATCGAGAACGACCAAGTGATGGGTCCGTCGACCTTTCGCTATGCCTATGTGGACCCGTACTTCGAAGCGGCGGACGCGTGGCTGCACGACGTAGCGACGGTGGTCGATACAACTCACCGCCATCCCGACGCGGTTGCTACTACATCTCGGACGCACTGCAGTCGCGGCAGTAACTAGCCGTCTTGCAAGCGAGCCATTCAGTCCGAGGTTGCGACGGCAGGCCGCGGTCAGGCGGCCAGCGAGTAGCCCTCACCCTCTGGCGTCCGCAGAATTTCCCGCCACTGGCGACGGTTGGCGTCGGCGGTGTCGGCGTTCTCTGCCGCTCCTACCGTTTCAACCAACACTTGCAGCGCTCGGCTCGCCGGTATCAGTCCAACCTTCTCGCGATGGGAGAAGGCGGTGAGTTCCGCTCGCGCACGGTCGGCGGAGTAGCCACACAGCCGAACGAGGGTACGAACGTTGTCATCGATGTAGTCGGCTCGAGCATCGGACATGGGTCACCTCTTTCGGTTGGGAACATCGATTGTCCGACGGTCGGCTTGTGAAAGTACACAGTTGCGATCGTTGTGATTCGTACTCCGAAGCGAGTCATTCGCTCGAATGACAACCAAAAAAGTGCCGCGCGATTGGTTCACCTCATGTTCGTGTCCTGTTGTCCTGGCGGTGATCTCGCGAATGCTGCGAGATCACGATCAGGTGGGCACACTGGGAACCGGAGGGCCGAAGCCGTCTCGCGACTTGTCGGGTCAAGCGTTTACTATGTGCAAGGCAAGAGCAGCCGTCAGCGCAGACGTGCCTCGAGTCCATCTCTGACATCTCAATCGATTCTCGAGTTCGGTCTCTGACGGGGGAAACAGCGCTATGCGGATCACAGTGTTCGGCACCGGTTATCTCGGTGCCACCCATGCGGCATGCATGGCCGAGTTGGGGCACGAGGTGCTCGGCGTCGATGTCGACCCGGCCAAGCTGGCCAAGCTCGAAGCCGGCGAGGTCCCGTTCTACGAGCCGGGACTCGAAGAGGTCCTGCAGCGAAACATTGCCGCCGGACGACTTCGCTTCACCTCCTCCTACGAAGAGGCCGCCGAGTTCGCCGAGGTGCACTTCCTCGGGGTGGGCACTCCGCAGAAGAAGGGCGAGTTCGCGGCGGACATGATCTACGTCGACTCCGTCATCGAGACTCTCGCGCCGCTGCTCACCAAGCCGGCCGTCATCTTCGGCAAGTCGACCGTTCCCGTAGGCACCGCCGCCCGCCTTGGAACGCTGGCCAGGGAACTTGCACCCGCAGGCAACGACGTCGAGATCGCGTGGAACCCGGAGTTCCTGCGTGAGGGCTACGCGGTCAAGGACACCCTGCACCCGGATCGTCTGGTCCTCGGAGTCGACCGCGACCGACCGGGCCGGGCCGAGGCCCTGGCTCGTGAGGTCTACGCGCAGCTTCTCGACGAGGAGATCCCGTTCCTGGTCACCGACCTGGCGACGGCGGAGCTGGTCAAGGCCTCGGCCAACGCCTTCCTCGCCACCAAGATTTCCTTCATCAATGCCATCGCCGAGGTCTGTGAAGCATCTGGCGCCGACGTCAAGATCCTGGCCGACGCTATCGGCCACGACGACCGGATCGGCCGCAAGTTTCTCAACGCCGGTATCGGCTTCGGCGGGGGCTGTCTGCCGAAGGACATCCGGGCGTTCATGGCGCGCGCCGGCGAGCTAGGCGCTGACCAGGCGCTCACCTTTCTCCGTGAGGTCGACAACATCAACATGCGACGCCGTACTCGGATGGTCGAGCTGGCTCGTGAGGCGTGCGGTTCTCTGCTCGGAGCCCGGGTCGGTGTCCTGGGCGCGGCGTTCAAGCCGGATTCCGACGATGTCCGTGACTCGCCGGCACTGAACGTCGCGGGTCAGATCCAGCTCCAGGGTGCTGCGGTCAACGTGTACGACCCCAAGGCCATGGACAACTCGCGGGCGCTGTTCCCCACTCTCGGCTACAGCGCCTCGGCGTTGGAGGCATGTAAAGGCGCCGATGTGGTGCTGGTGCTGACGGAGTGGAAAGAGTTCAAGGCCCTCAAGCCTGCGGACCTCGACGGCGTGGTTCGGGCGAAAACCTTGATAGATGGGCGCAACTGCCTCGACCCGATCGAGTGGCGCGCAGCGGGGTGGACGTACCGGGGGCTTGGAAGGCCATGATGTCCGCCAAGCCCGTTCTCGGTATCAGTGCAGGTAAAACTGCTGTAAGTCAGCCAGAAGAAAACTCGGGTCATTCACTTGGATTAAAGAATGCCCGCCGGCGTTTGTAGCCCGTCCGAGAAACAGGCAGAATGACCGTTTGAGTTTGTAAGTGAGTCGCCAAGGCGGTTTCGACGTCGGCATTGTTTTGCCGTGTTAAGACCGATCGACCTTGCTTGTTTCCTGGGTGTTAACGCTCGCGCCGACGAAGTCGCGACTGTGAAGTGGCACAATCAAAGTGCTTGGAGCGCAGTGTCTTTCGATCAATCTAGGGATTGTAGGATCACGCTGTAACGAAAGTTGAACGTTCTTCGATGCAGTCTTCGTCGGGATTTCTCACATGAATGCCCTCGTGGCAGATTGTGAGTGTGGTAAACCAAGTGGGTCGGGCGTAATGATTCTGTGATGTGACCCACTTGGAGAGTCACGTTTCCCCCGGCGTGCGAAAATTTGAACGCTCGAGCAGTTCGGGCCATTGGACCGATTTCTTCACGTCAGCGCAGATGTGAGTGGAGAAGGTTCGCACATTCGAACCATGGACCGACGGCCGAAAGCTGCCGGAGCAGCGAAGGAGGGGGAGTCGGTGGCAACACTGGGATCGGTGCAGCAGACTCCACAGACCAAGGTCGTCGAGAAGAGCACTTGGCGGGTGCGCCGGCTTACTTCTCGTCGCGTGTGGGAGCACCAGTACATCGACAGGCTCAGAGTCTCCGATGTCATAGTCATCGTGTTGTCCGTCGCACTCGCCCAGATGATTCGCTTCGGCGAGCTGCAGAGCGACGGACTCACCGCAACTCTTAGCTACACCGGCGTCTCGCTCGTACTCGCTGGGCTGTGGATCGCGTTCCTCGCGATCTTCCGGACCCGATCTCCGCGCGTCATCGGCAACGGGGCGGAGGAGTACCGCCGCATCGTCTCTGCCACCTTCCGCCTCTTCGGCGTGATTGCGATCCTGTCCCTGCTCCTCAAGGTCGACATCGCTCGGCTGTACCTGGCCATTGCACTTCCTGTCGGACTGCTCGGTCTCCTCGTCAGCCGCTGGCTCTGGCGCAAGGTTGTCTCCAAGCAACGCGGCAAGGGCAAGTATCAGACTGCTGTTCTCATCGTCGGTAGCCGCAAGGCAGCCGTGTCCATGGCCAAGCAGTTCGAGCGCTCGCCGTCATCCGGTTACAGCGTCGTCGGCATGTGTCTCCCCGGGTTCGAACCGAAACGCGACGCAGTCTCGGTCGAGGGGTACGAGATCCCAGTGCTCGGCGACGAGCACAGCGTGATCGAGGCAATTGAGCTCTCCGGCGCCGACACCGTGGCGGTCACCGCTACCGAGCACCTCGGGAACAAGGGCATTCGCAAGATGGTCTGGGATCTGGAGAAGAAGAACGTCGACCTCGTGGTCGCACCTGGCGTCGTCGATGTCGCCGGCCCGCGTCTGGTGATGCGCCCGGTGGCCGGCTTCCCGTTGATCCACGTGGAGAAGCCTCAGTACAACGGTGCAACGCGCTTCAGCAAGACTGCCTTCGACTTCATCTTCGCGAGTGCAGTTCTGCTCGTGATCGCACCGATCTTGCTGATCGCCGCGCTGGCCGTGAAGCTGACGAGTCGGGGACCGGTGTTCTACAAGTCCGAGCGGATGGGCATCGACGGCAAGCCGTTCGCGATGATCAAGTTCCGCAGCATGGTGCAGAATGCCGACAAGCAGGTGGACGCACTCCTTGCGCAGAACGAGAGCGAAGGCGGCGTGCTGTTCAAGATGCGTGACGACCCACGCATCACCAAGGTTGGCAAGTTCATGCGTCGCTTCAGCATCGATGAGCTGCCGCAGTTCCTCAACGTACTGAGGCGCGAGATGAGCGTTGTCGGTCCTCGACCGCCGCTGCGACGCGAGGTGGAGACGTACGACGGAGAAGTCCGACGACGTCTCCTAGTTAAGCCCGGTATCACCGGACTTTGGCAAGTTAGCGGTCGTTCCGACCTCTCGTGGGAAGAAACCGTTCGGCTCGACCTTTCATACGTAGAGAACTGGTCCATGGTCGGGGACCTGCTCATCATCGCCAAAACCATCAAAGCTGTTGCTGGAAGCGATGGAGCTTACTGATGATGAATGCGACCACGCACTCGGCCGGGAAATTAAGGTACACAGGAAGCGCAGAAGTCTCATGAACAGCTACTTAGGCGTTCAAGATGACGCGGAAACCACTCGGCCGGGTGCTCGATCGACATCGCCAAAAACGGTACAGGTCGTGCATTTTGGGCCGCAGGGGGAAATGCCTGGCGGAATAGCGCAAGTAATCAATTCCTACTGTACTTGGAAATTCGAGACTGTCGAAGTGTCCGGCGTTCGGACAACCTATGGCAAACGAAACCGCAAAGACCCCATCCGATTCGCTGCGAGTGTCCGTCGGCTAATGGCTTTGCGATTAAAAAAAAAGAGAAGCCTTGCAATTTTCCATATGTCGCAACGAGGATCGTTCGTCCGAGAAGGTTCCCTAGTGATCCTCTCAAGAGCCCTGGGAATTCCGACTGCGGTACAACTTCACGGCAGCGAGTTTCCTGCGCACGCTGATCGACATCCACGAACTACAGCATGGGTACTAACAAGTGCCCACGCTGTATTCACACTGACGGACAAAACATCCTCCGCCATAAAATCTGTTGTGCGGTCGCCGCAAGATGTCCGTGTAATCCAGATCAAGAACGCCGTAGAAATCGGTGAACGTCCGTGTGGCACTACGCGAACAAACAGCATAGTTATGGCCGGCGAGCTTGGGCGGCGGAAAGGGGTTGACGTAGCGATCCGTGCGTGGCGTCAGCTTGGCGAATGTACTGATGGATGGGTATTGCAGTTGATCGGTCCCAGACAGAGCGATATTTCAGAATGGCCTGATCTACCCAGGCTCGAATACGCAGGCGTTGAGAGCCATCAGCGTCTCATGGACCGCCTCTGCAAGACCAAAATTGCGCTTCTTCCAGCCCGGCACGAAGCCATGCCTATGTTCATACTGGAAGCTATGGCCGCGGGTTGCGCGATAATCTCCACACCTGTGGGGCAAATACCGGAAGTAGTGACCGCAGACGTAGGAATACTTGTTGGCACCGACGACGCAACCGCGCTTGCGGACGCAATACAAATGCTGATAGCGGATGAAAGCCGCTTGTCATCCATGTCGCGCTCTTCGATAGGCAAAATCGAAGCGAGCTATTCATCCGAGAAAATGGCGCAAAAATTAGAGCTTGAGTGGCTAGCCATAATAAACGCTTTTGGAAAATGAGGGATCGCAATGTCGGACATTTTCGGAATAAGAAATGGAAGCCGGGCAATTCTTTGCGCCTCCACGGGCGGGCATTTGCAGCAGCTCCATAAGCTTAGTCAGCAAATGGGTATTGCTCCAAAACCCTTGTGGATTACGTTCAGTAACGCTCAGTCGAATTCATTGCTCGCAGGCGAACGGGTCGAGTACATCCCATATATCGCTTCAAGAGACTTTGCTACGGCACTTCGTTCATCGCCACATATTGCGCGAATAATGGCTAGAGAGAGATTCGATGTCGCAGTAAGTACTGGGGCCGCAATCGCGGGCGTGGCCCTGCCTGTCGCAAAGGCGCTCAGAAAAGATTCTGTCTATATTGAAAGTGTCGCTAGGTTCGACGGACCTTCTCTGACGGGAAAGTCGCTCAGATTCATTCCGGGGATAAGGCGATTTACTCAGCATCCATCGTGGGCGAACGAGGATTGGACATACGAGACGTCGGTTCTAAACAGTTACGCTGCGAAATTATCGCCAACTGCTGACGGCATCGTCAAGCAAGTCTTCGTTACCCTGGGAACAATCAAGCCTTATAGATTCGATTCCCTTGTAGAGAGGGTCAAGAACATCGTACCGAGCGGCACACGTATTGTCTGGCAACTTGGCGCGACCGACCGCTCAGACCTTCCAGGGGTCGTGCATACGTCTATGCCGATTGAACACTTTGATCGGTTGGTGATGGAATCTGACGTGATCATTACGCATGCCGGAGTAGGGTCAGCGATCCGAATCTTGGATTCAGGAAAGTGTCCAGTCATGGTTCCCCGTAGGAGGTCAAGAGGTGAGCACATCGATGACCACCAGGTTCAGATAAGCAGTCGGCTATCAGGACTCGGGCTCGTTGTCGAAGCGGATGCGTGTGCGATAACTTTCAGCGATCTCCAGACCGCCGCCGCCACACGCGTTAGTCAGGATAGGAAATGACGAAAGCAAGCGGTGAAGATGTGCAGGACGCCACAATGAGGATCAACTCTCGCCTGGACTACGAGCTATTCCTGAAGCAAGACGCATCGGCACTTGGAGTACCCCATTCAATCAAACAGAAGATACTGAGGACATTGGGACTAAAACATGAAATCTGGGAGTACCAAGTCCGCTTGCGTAGGGTGGAGTATATTCTCAACTGCAATAGGTCGACGGTTCGATTGCTAATAGCGAAATATCGACTCCGGTCAGCAGGAATAAGACTTGGCTTCTCGATCCCGCCAAATACCTTCGGACCAGGTCTTTCCATCGCCCATCGTGGAGACATAATTGTCAATTCACACGCACGGATTGGTAGCAATTGCCGAGTCCATGCTGGTGTGAACATCGGCACGGCAGCGGGCGAAGCAGACGCTACTCCCGTAATCGGTAACAATTGCTACTTGGGACCCGGTGCGAAACTATTCGGTCGGATTACGATTGGTGAAGCAACCGCTGTCGGTGCTAATGCCGTCGTCAATCGAAGCTTTCCAGATGGCGGCTGCACACTGGGTGGTGTGCCGGCTCGCGTGATTGGAGCAAAGAGTGCTCGCGGATTGCATGTAAACGCAGCATCTGAGTTCAAGGCTGCATCTACAAACGCGGCCACCCGTAATAAAGCTGCGCCAACAGTGATCTCCCCGGTCACTGATTGCGAGGATTAAGGATGTACATCAACGAGATTGATGGAATTTCTGTGGTGATCCCGACTACCGGGCGCGCGACCTTAAAACGCGCAGTAGACAGTGTGTTGAGGCAAAGCGTCGAAAATATCGAAGTTCTCGTCGTTATGAATGGTCGGGACGCACTTCCAGACTTTCACTACGACGAGCGCGTGAAGATTGTACGTAACCCTCCTGGGTCTGGAGCCAATCATGCGAGGCAGACGGGGATAACGAGGGCTCTATATAGTTTTACCGCTCTTCTCGACGATGACGACTTTTGGCTTCCTGATAAGCTTATGCACCAGATTGAGTTCATGAAATCCGTTAGCGCAAAACGTGGCCTGTGCGTGATCGCAACAGCACTGTCCGACAGCGTTAAGATGGACAAGAACTCGATATGGCCGAGAGACAGATTTGCACGGGAGGTAACCGACGTTCAAGACTATCTGTTTCAACGGTCAACTTTATGGTCGGCGCGCCGACAGTTGCAGTCATCAACGCTGCTGTTTAGCACTTCTCTAGCAACTGAGGTGCCGTTTGACCGCAAAACTCGCCTACATCAGGATTGGCAGTGGCTTCTCCAAGTCGAATCGAAACTACAGCCAACGATCGCCATCTCGAGCAGAGTTTCAGTTATCTGCGACAAGGCCAGTACAGGTATTACGGCACAAACCAAATGGTCTGACAGCATGGTGTGGGCCGAAAATAACTTGGACTGCGGTCGGAAATCTTATGGTGATTTCATTCTTGGTGTCCCTTTGCGGTTCGCGATGAAAGCAGGGAGCTTCGACGGTATAGTTTTATGCCTCAGACACGGAATGGGAGCCAAATACTCAGCTCCAGCGCTTGCATATGGCCTCCTGGCGACGGCTGTTTTCCTTCTCCGAAAGCTAGCGAGTACCCTCAACGCTACCGTCAGACGGCTTATGCTCCAAAAACGCGGGACAGCAAACTGATGCGTGGTCAATTCGCAACGTTGCTGCTGTCCCGAGCCTTCGCAAGTGTCTCACAAGCTGTTTGTATTATACTTCTGGCGCGCTGGACTGATCCAAAGACGTTCGGGTACGTGAGTGTGGCAATCGGTGTGGGTGTGGTTTTGGTCGCTATAGCCGACCTTGGTGTTGGAACTTATGTGCTCCGTGCTCGTTCTGTGGACGAACTAAAGGGATCCATCGCAGCTGCGCTCCGGTTGAACCTGTATACAAGTGCTTTAATAGTCACAGTAGCAACTTGCCTTATCCTAATCTCAGCTGTAGTGATCGATGATGTATTCTACGCACTTATTCCAATCTCGATCTGGGTTGCAGCCGAAAAGAATGCCGACATTTGGCTCAATCTCTCTGTTGCCGATAATAAGGCAGGGCATGCGGCTTTTGCGATTGTAGTTCGTCGACTGAGTGCACTTGTCCTGTTTATAATTTTGGACCTGCTCCGTGTGAATCCTGTCGTCTCCTTCAGCGCCTCCCTTGCGGCAGGTGGTCTACTCGGCCTGGTTGTATCACGATATTTGGTTACGGTCGACCCGTGCGATTTAAGCACCACAAAATCAGTTCTGTTGCGGACATGGCCGTATTGGGTTACCAATTTGACAAGTCAGATGCGGAATCTTGACGTTGTTATTGTCGGTATCTTTGCGTCAGCGTCGTCGGCTGGAATTTATGCCTCCGCGGTCCGTCTTACAAATCCAATATTGTTGTTTACGGGATCTTTGACCTCAGTGCTGTTGCCGAATGTATCGCGAGCTGATTTGAAAACAGTAAAATCTTATAATCGCCGCCTTCTGGTCTCGATCTTGGTGCTTGTACCCGTTTTTTTCGTTGTTGGTCTGCCAATTTCGACGGTTGGTGTTCTGCTGTTAGGTGATGAATTTCAGTCGGCACGATTTGCGATTTATGTAATGCTCATTTCTATGATATTCATCGGTGCAAGTCCTGCCTGCGCGAGCATTCTTCAAGGACTTGACGACGCAAGGTATTGCGCCAGGAATGGATTGATATTTGTACCGGTCATCTTCATCGGTGTCGCAATTGGAGGGTTGTGGGCGGGGGCGCTAGGAGCGAGCCTAGGAATAGGTTTGGCTTTCGGGCTTAAATTCATGTCGCTTGAAGTCCGCACTCTTCTAATTATTTCGAGATGTACGCGGCGCGATAAGCGTATTGAGGCTGCAATGAGCCAAAGCCAATCGACATAGGAGGTACGAACGCGTGAAGACTCCTTCGCATGGGCAGAAGCTTGCTAGAGTTTCCTTAGCTCTGGTCGTCTTCGGATCAGCATTGTATCCAAAGCAATACGGGGTTTACCTTGTCCTGCTTGGGCTCCTGGGGCTACTTCTTTTAGTCGGCGACGCGCAGCTACGGACGAAAAGGGTCGTGCCCGTAACGGCGGCACTGCTCTTGGCCTACCTCTTCATTTCGTGCCTTTGGAGCTCCGATTTCCGTTTTAGCCTTGTGAGTGCCATCGTGTACTCCGCGATTGCTCTATCTGCTTACCTGGCTGCGTGGAAGTTCACCTGGGCTACGCTAATTCGCGGCGCGTCGCTCGCGCTTCGTGCAGCGATAGTTGTCAGCTGGGTGTTGGTGGCTTTTGATGTCCGTTCGTCGTACTCAATTGCGTCTGACGTTGGATTTGCAATTAATGGTCTTTATGTACATTCGAATCAGTTCGCGACAGTGTGTGTTCTTGGGATTGTGACGTTTGTGACCGAATGGCGCTTGAAGCTAGTCGGAAAACTTTCGGGGGTTGGCTGGGTAGTTGTCGGCATCGCGACTCTGTGGTTCACTGACTCCCGCACGGGGTTAGTAGTAGCCGTGTTTGCAGGTGTGTCCGGCATCTTGCTAGTGACGTTGGGCAGATCTCGCATGTCATCGAGCTCGTTATCTGTCGTGTCGGTTGTGGCTCTAGCTGGATCTGTCTGGCTAGTACTGATGACCCCGCTGTCAGAAGTATCAGTGGCGCTCGGCCGAAGTTCGGATCTCACTGGCCGAACTGAGATCTGGACTGCAGTAATTCGCGAAATTGGTAGAGGGCCATGGTTCGGGACCGGCTTCATGGCAGCCTGGAGAAGCAACAATCCCGCTACACAGAGGATTTGGCATGATATAGGTTTCCACGCTGGACATGCACACAATGGCTACTTGGATCTGGTACTACAACTTGGTGTTGTGGGAACCTTCCTTGTGATGATCATCCTAATCTGGATGGTGGTTTCATCAGTTGCAATGTTTTCTGACACTAAGAGTGCTTACTACGGCTGGGTTTTTGCTATTTCGGTTTCGCAGCTCGTCTATAACATAACGGAAACTAGAATTACCTTTGGAGTTGTGTGGTTTCTAATATTTCTTGGCTATTTCAAGCTGCAATTTGAGACTACTTCGCGGCGTGGGTGTGAAGACCGCCCCGTGGGTGATGACAAGGTTCGCGCGCAGCGCCGAAGGGGAGTTGTTCGATGACTGTTTTGGCCGAGAGTAGAAATAAGGTGCTTGCTGGGTTGCGCTTTATTTTTATTAGCAGAAGTAGTCAAAGCTCCTCGCAATCGGGTGTCGGACGGAGGCTACCGTGGCCCGATATCGCCCGCGGTATCGCGATTATTCTGGTCGTACTACATCACACGATCCAGTGGTTACTGCTCGAGCAAGCCACTGATCCCGTCTGGTCAGCGGTCACGGAGTTTCTTCGAACGATGCGAATGCCGCTGTTCTTCTGCATTTCTGGAATATTTGCCGCATCTTGGATCAGTAGGAAGTCGTGGCGTGAACTCATCGCGCATAAGTTACTACTGCTATTCTGGGTCTACATTACTTGGTGCACAATCCGTTGGCTTTACTTTCTAATAGCGCCGCGACGGGGAACGCCAGAACCGTTCTATTTCTCTCGGCTTCTGGCGGCGCCTTTCTGGCCGACTAATGAGTTGTGGTTCTTGTACGCTTTAATTGTGTTCTTTGTGTTCGCTAAGTTGTTCTATCGGATTCCGATGGTGAATTTCGTGTTGGCTTTTTTGGCCTCAGCAGTAGCTCTTTCTGGTCTCATTCATTTTCCGAATGGTGCAGTCGAAGGGGTTTGCTCGTACTACTTACTGTTCCTCGTAGGTCTCTATGGGCGAGAATTTATTCTAAATTGGGTTCCAAGGATGCGATTGCTTGCTTTATTACTACTTTGTACGTTATGGTTTGGTTCGTATCTCCTGGTTCATTTGTTGAGCATACAGGCCTTTCCTGGGATCGGTGTGATTTTGCGTCTATTCGGTTTGTCAACGGGCCTTCTTTTGGCGCATGCTGTTGGTCGTGTTCGTGGAACAAGTTGGCTTTCTTGGATGGGTAGGAATACGCTCCCAGTTTATGTATGTCACGTGTTATGGATTGTTCCCCTTGTCGTCCTCGTGGGGTTGGTCTCGCCCGGTCCATCTGCGCCGATAGCCTATTTTTATCCGCTCGTCATTTGCTTCGTAGCGATTGCAGGTTCATTGCTAATTTGGTTGTTGACGCGAAAGTTGGGTTTGAATTTCTTATATTTTCCGCCAAAATTTGTCGGGCGTTTGCTGTCAAACCGGCTGCGTCTGGGTCGTGGAAAAGATTCGAGTTTGCATCCGGAAGTTTAGAGCCCGTGTCTCAGAGGTTTGTTAATCTAGGCTCAAGATTGTTTGGCTGATCATTGATGTATACGGTTCTAAGGATGAGTTCGTAACCCTCGTGTGCTGCGGCAAACGACCAGCTGACGGAAGTGGGCCCATTCGAGTCGATACCAACGGCGTCGGCTCTGAATACTCGGGCGTAGTACCCAGTCGCGTATGGTAGTAGCTCTGTTGGTTGGAGCGAGGTGCACCATGTCGTGTTCTGGGAAGATGGTGGGGCGACGGATCTGAACAATCTTGCGCTCGTCTGCCGGCGGTGTCATCGGATGATCCACCACGAGGGATGGCAAGTGGTGATAGGTAAGGACGGTCATCCGTACTCGATTCCGCCGACTGCTGCGGACCCGAAGCGAACGCCGATACCCAGCTTCCATCGAAGGCGAAAACGCAGCGCCTGAACACCATTGACCGTTCTGGCCCGAAGCGGTCCCCGGGCGGACAAGTCACACCACACCCGACGACCGGAGCAACTCCCCGAGCGCCGGTGAGATCTTCTGCCCGTATTCGATTGTCATGTGCGCAGAATCGGACTTCATCGGCGTAGTGCCGACGAACGACGGGCAGAAATCGTCGGGAGTACAGAACAGCGCACGGCTGTCGACATGCACCCCACCGACCCGCGCCGCCAAGTTGATCTCCGCCCGATTACGCGCCCGCCACGTGTCGGTCACCCGGCTGATGCAATCCGCCGGCACACTCGTACGCGTATAGCAGTCACTCGCCTTCTTGTCGTTAGGCGGCGCCGACAAGAACACGATCTTGCCGACACTCGACTCGAACTGATCCGTCAAACGCTGCATCCCGGGAACCCACAACTTGGGCGACACATCGGTGTGCAGATTGGTGATGATCACGACGTCCGGACGGTCCTCGATGACAGCCCGAACCGCCGCATCCTTACGCCCCGGACACGCCTCGACCGTGGCGCCGTCGACCGTCGTCACCGCCATGTCCACGAACGCACACCCGAACATTGCCTCCGAGCGAACCTTCAACTCCCCGTTGCTTGCCTCGGCGAAGTTCCTGATCGACTGCACGTAGCTCATCGCCATCGAATCACCCAGCACCATGATGGATCTGGGAGCATTGGGCGAGCCCCACGTACACGTCGATGGATCCGGGGCGGCGGCGAGCCCGCATTCGACGATGTCCGTCGGCGCCTGCGCGCCGTCGATCGCATCATCCATCGACGGCACCAGATCGGGCCACTCGGACGCATTCACTGCTGCGTCGATCTCAGCGGCGAGTGCAGTCTGCGCCGGACCGAAAGGCACCGTCTCGGTGGACTCGACCGGCTGCGCGGCGACGACCGCTCGCGCGGGTGGGGCCGTGGGCGGCTCGATCGGCTGCAACGCGAACGCCCCGAACGCGGCCGTCATCAGAACAACGGCCCCCACGGCGGCGTAACGAGACGAGACAGACATGGGTTGCCTGCCGAGGCGATTCTTCTTCTTGCGCCGTGCCGCGGCCCGCACAGCACGGGGCTCGAGCAGCGTGGAGTGCCGAATCGGATTCTCGACAAAATGGTAGGAGAAGATCGACAGCCCGAAGGTCAACGCGAGCACGGTGACGTAGTAGTGGAAGGACGGATCCATAAGGGCGCCGAGGAAGATGATCAGCGGCCAGTGCCACAGATACAGTGAGTACGACAGGTCGCCGACGTAGACGCCTGTCTTCGTTGTCAGGACCGACGAATGCGGAACACTGCCGCCGATCCCCGCCGCAATGACGAGTGCCGCACCGAGAACTGGGATCGCAGCCAGCGGTGCCGGAAACGGGCCGGACTCCGAGATGACGAACACCCCGACGGCGATGACGGCAATCCCTGCCCATGTGAGGTAGGCGCTGACAGCGCGCGGAATTCTGGCGAGCACAGCGCTGCCGATCGCCAGCAAGGCTCCGACACCCAGCTCCCACACACGAGTAAACGTGGAGAAGTAGGCCCACGTCTGGTTGGTCGCGGTGTCGTGAACGGCCCACCCGAAGGAGACCACGACGATGGTGCCCATGACTGCAGCGGTGATCGCTCGCTTCGCTCGACCGGACAACGACCTGCGTGCGACCATCACGCCGATCAGCAACATGAGTGCCGGCCAGACGAAGTAGAACTGCTCTTCGATCGACAGTGACCAGTAGTGCTGCAGCGGAGAGATCGACGTATCGGCGTTGAAATAGTCGGTGCCCTTGATCGCGAAGCGCCAATTGGACGCGAAGAAGAACGCCCAGATCCCGTCGATGCCGATGGATTTCGCGCGCGCCTGGGAGAAGACCAACAGACCTACGATGCAACAGAATGCGACCACGACTGTCGCTATCGGCACGATCCTCCGGATGCGACGACGGTAGAACCCCGCGAACGAGATACTGCCGGTGCGGTCGAACTCCCGCAGCAGCAGGCCTGTGATGAGAAATCCGGAGATGACAAAGAAAACGTCGACTCCGATGAAACCGCCTGAAGGCCAGCCGAATAGGTGGTCGGCAATGACGAGCAGAACCGCGATGGCCCGCAACGTCTGGATATCGTGGCGCTTGGGCGATGCGGTAGATCGTCGCGTGCTGCGACGTCGGGTCTGCGATCCGTGCGCTATGGACATCGAGGACCCCTATTAGAATCCAGTGGTACCGGAGGTGAGAGAAAAGCGTAACCCGAGGTCTCTATTCACGTCGTCCGCGTGAAACATTCCCAATGACCGTTATTGCTCGGCAGTCACACTGGGGTGACAGAGTAGTGTCGTTCAACCCAAACCGGAGAACATATTCGTCGGGAAGAAGCCGGAAGATCGATTGATGGATGAGCTGAACTGATTGCGGCGCAGGTAATGTCGGATTTCAGTGAACAGTGCGCCAAGTCGAATTCGTTTGTACTCTTGGCGGACTGTCCACCCACGCTTTGAATGGAGCAGTGGTGAAAAAGGCTTTGATTACGGGGATCACCGGTCAAGACGGTTCGTATCTGGCGGAGCTCTTACTTGCGAAGGGTTACGAAGTACATGGACTCATAAGGCGGGCGTCGACATTCAACACAGCGCGTGTCGAACATCTGTATGTCGATCCGCACGAGACCGGTGCCAAGCTGTTCCTTCACTACGGCGATCTCAGTGACGGTGCCCGTCTGGTGACGCTCATGGCCGACATCAGGCCTGACGAGGTGTACAACCTCGCTGCGCAGTCGCACGTCCGAGTGAGTTTCGACGAGCCCGAGCACACCGGGGATACCACCGGAATCGGTTCGATTCGCCTGCTCGAGGCAGTGCGGTTGACGGGAGTGCAGTGTCGGTTCTACCAGGCGTCGAGCTCCGAGATGTTCGGTGCCAGCCCACCTCCGCAGAACGAAGAGACTCCCTTCTATCCACGTTCGCCGTACGGCGCGGCAAAGGTGTATTCGTACTGGGTCACCCGCAACTACCGCGAGGCGTACGGCATGTTCGCCGTCAATGGTGTGCTGTTCAACCATGAATCACCCAGACGTGGGGAAACTTTCGTGACCCGCAAGATCACACGCGCAGTGGCTCGGATCAAAGCCGGCGTCGAAGACTGCCTGTACATGGGCAATCTCGACGCGATCCGTGACTGGGGCTACGCGCCCGAATACGTAGAGGGCATGTGGCGCATGCTGCAAGCCGAGACACCTCAGGACTACGTGCTCGCCACCGGTGGAAACTACACCGTCCGAGATTTCCTCTCTGTTGCCTTCGAGCATGCCGGGCTCGACTGGCAGGAGCACGTCCGGTTCGACGACCGCTACCTCCGGCCTACCGAGGTGGACGCCCTCGTCGGCGACGCCAGCAAAGCCGAGAACGACCTCGGGTGGAAGGCATCGGTACACACTCCGGAGCTCGCGCGCATCATGGTCGACGCAGACATCGAGGCCCTGAACTGCGAGGGAAGGCCATGGATCGACACTCCCGTGCTGAAGGACTGGGCATGACGACCGTCGATATCGGCACCTGGAACACTCCGCTCGACCGGGATGCTCCCTTTTACGTCGCCGGCCATCACGGACTGGTGGGCTCGGCTATCTGGAGGCATCTGCAAGAGCGAGGTTTCACCGATCTCATCGGTCGAACCTCATCGGAGTTGGACCTTCGCCACAGGGAAGCGGTGTTCGAGTTCTTCGAACGGAACACTCCGTCGACTGTGGTGCTCGCGGCCGCCAAGGTCGGCGGAATTCTCGCCAACAGCACCTACCCCGTCGATTTCATCTCGTCGAACCTGCAGGTGCAGGTCAACGTACTCGACGCAGCGCTGGAGCACCGCGTCGAGCGAGTGTTGTTTCTCGGTTCGTCGTGTATCTATCCCAAGCTTGCACCGCAGCCGATTCGGGAGGAGTACCTCCTGACCGGACTGCTGGAGCCGACGAACGACGCATACGCGATCGCCAAGATCGCGGGCATACTTCATATTCAGTCGGTTCGAAAGCAATACGGATTACCGTGGATCTCGGCGATGCCGACGAATCTGTACGGACCGGGCGACAACTTTTCGCCCAAAGGCGCGCATGTTCTCCCGGCCCTTATCCGCCGATACGAGCAAGCGAGAACAAACGGCGACGAGGTCGTCACGAACTGGGGGACCGGATCGCCGATGCGGGAGTTCCTGCACGTCGACGACATGGCTTCGGCCTGCCTGCACCTACTCGACCACTACGACGGTCCACAGCAGGTGAACGTCGGAACCGGAGAAGATCAGACCATCAGGGAGATCGCGGAGATGGTTGCCGAGGAGATCGGTTACGAAGGCCGAATCGAATGGGACGCAAGCAAACCCGACGGCACACCTCGGAAGCTTCTCGACGTGTCCACCCTGAAGGCGTCGGGATGGAAGCCGTCGATTCCGCTGCGCGAGGGTATCGCTTCGACGATCGAGTGGTACCGCGCCAACATCGACCGTGTGCGTGAGTGATGGGGATTCGAGCTGTTCTGGCGGAGGATCTCGCCCAGGTGGTCCGCGATATCGTGCTCAACAGGTTCATCTCGAGCAGCGCGGTTCCGCGGCGCCTGCGTACGGTACTGCTGCGTCAGACCGGACACGACATCCATCCGACGGCCCGGTTCAACCCGCACACGTTTCTGGGGTCCTGGTCCGGTCTGACCATGGGTGAGAACACGTTCCTGAACTACAAATGCTTCCTCGATCTCGGTGCGCCCATTACTCTCGGCGACAATTCCGGTCTGGGGTACGAGTCGATGCTCATCACGTGCAGCCACGACGTGGGACCGGAGTGGCGGAGGTTCGGAAAGCCGGTCAACATGCCGATCGTCATCGGTGAGGGCGTCTGGATTGGATCGCGCGTCATGGTGCTTCCCGGCGTCACGATCGGCGACGGATGCGTGGTGGTGTCGGGCAGTGTGGTGACCTCCGACTGCGAGCCGAACAGTGTGTACGCCGGTGTTCCGGCGAAATTCAAGCGTCGATTGACCACCTCGGACGATATGCACGACGTATCGATTCAAGTCGGCGAACCTGATTCGACGGCCTGATCGGACGCGGTGTCGGGTTATCGGGTCCCATCTCGACAATAAAGGGGAAAGTGAATATCCAATACGTTGCGGCGCCTGAGGAATCGGACATTGCATAATCGGTGGCTTCGGCTATGTGCTGCGCGGCAACGGATCCGAGGATAGGCTCGCACGGAAAGCAAGTGGCGGGCGTGCGTTTCGCGGTGTCGATTGGGGTGGGCATTTGAGCGTCACGTATCGCGTAAATGTCGACGACTTTTCCGGGCCGGATTCGGGGAAATCCAGCTCCGAGAAAATTGACGTGACACAAGTCCGGGGGGATGGGCAAAACAGATGGCAGCAATCGGGGCGCCAGGCACGGGTAACGCCGTTGCGCGTAAGGCCGACTCCGTCGCCGGACCGTGCTCGGCTGAGGTTGCCCGAGCGTGCGTGCCTGTTCGCGCTCGGCGCGACATCAGCGTTGCCGTTGATGAACTTCACCGTCACCGGTTTCTCCTTCGTGTGTGTGGCAATCGCCCTCGCGTACTTCCTTCCGTCGGATCGTCGGCGCACCCTGCTGCCTATCGCGCTCGCCGTCGTCGGTACTGCTGCCTACCTGGCGTCTGCTTGGATGAACGACACGGACCCGTTGTCGCCCAACGTTTTTGCGTACGCATCGTTCGCGTTGTACTTCTGCGGAATTTCGGTGTTGGCCAGGGACATCCAACGAATCGCGACCGTCATGCTCGGCATCGCGTGCGGTTCGACGGTGTTCTTCGTTCTGATAGGTA
The DNA here is from genome assembly GCF_002259425.1 of Rhodococcus sp. 14-2470-1a. Taxonomy (NCBI): domain Bacteria; kingdom Bacillati; phylum Actinomycetota; class Actinomycetes; order Mycobacteriales; family Nocardiaceae; genus Rhodococcus; species Rhodococcus sp. 14-2470-1a. Next base: position 260,981 of record NZ_NPFZ01000010.1, on the reverse strand, counting down.
CATTTCTCACGGCGACGGGCTCGATCACGGACCTGTGGAAGTACGGCGTCGCACCGGCGGCGACGGTGTTCGTGCTGTATCTCGGAGCAGCACGCGGCGCGCGATGGCCCACGGTAGCGGTGGTACTCATCGGCCTCGCCGGCATGAGTCTGATTCTGAACTACCGATCGCACGCCCTGGTGTGCGGCGGAGTCGCCCTGCTGCTGGCTCTCTCGAAATACAAGGGTGGCAGCCTACCGCTGGTCGTGCGACTCGCGACCGTGGTGGCGTTCGGTGCGTTGTTCTCGTGGCTGCTCGAGTTGGCCGCGCGCGACGGGCTCCTGGGGCAGTCTCTGCGCGAGAAGGTGCTGATGCAGTCCGACGGCTCCCTCCCCATGCTGCTGGCCGGTCGAACCGAGCCACCGCTGTCTCTGACCGCCATCCTTCAGCGACCGCTGCTCGGGTGGGGCAACGCCGACAACATTTCTCGCGAGGCCTACGTGCACGCTCAGCACGCGGCCATGCAGATCGGATTCGATCGATCGTTCCCGTTCGAGTACGCCTGGAAACTGCCCAACGGGTCGTTGTCCTTGCATTCGATTCTGCTGGGCTCGTGGGCAGAGGCGGGAGTGCTCGCGGCCGTGGTGCCGTTGTGGCTGCTGTGGGCCTGCTACCGCCTCATCTTCGTATCGGGGGCGGCGGGGGTCTGGACACCGCTGCTGATGTACCTCGGCATGCAGGCCACGTGGGACATCCTGTTCTCCCCGTGGTCGTACAACCTTCCCGCCGTGTTCGCTGTCATCGCGTGCAGTTACGTGGCGTTGCAGACACCGGGGCGTCACCGAACCGGTGCGGCCATCGACTACCGCCTGTTCCGCTCCCTTCGCAACCGGACCCCGACTCGGAGGGCGTCATGAAACCGCACCGAACAGGACCGACGGTAAGCGTGGTCATTCCCACGATCGGTCGTGCAAGCCTCTACGAGGCGGTCGAGTCCGCCCTGAATCAATCCGCTCCCGTACACGAGGTCGTGATCGCTGCCGACACCGTGGCGACGCTGAATCTGCCCGAGGACAGCCGAATTCGCGTGATTCGCACCGGCCCGGCGTCGGGCAGCGCGAACGCACGCCAATGCGGAGTGGCGGAATCGACGGGCGAAGTGATCGCACTACTCGACGACGACGACCTGTGGCACCCGTTCAAGCTGGAACGTCAGCTCGACGAGATCGCCGACCTGGGTGATGCGCAGTGGGTGGTCACGTGTCGGTGCGCGGTCCGCGCCCGCGGCCGCAAGGAACGAATCTGGCCACGCAACACCATCGGCGAACACCAGTCGGTAGCCGAGTATCTCTTCCGGCTGGACGGGTTCACGATGGGCGGCGGAATGATGCAGAGCAGCACCCTCTGCTTTCCGCGATCACTGGCGGCGACGGTACCGCTCAACTTCGCTCCCGACTCGATACACGACGAGCCGGGTTGGCTGATGTCCCTACAGGACCACGTTCCGGACTTGACGTTTCGGCACGTCCCGGAATGCTTCTCGATCTACAACATCAGCGACGACTCGGTCTCCAACCGCAACGACGACGTGTCCGAGGACTACATCGCGTGGGGTCGCCAGAATCTGACACGGTCGAGTGCGCGAGTGCGAGGCGACTACTACCTGTTCAGCGCTGTCACTGCGGCGGCGTCTGCCCGATCGCTGCGAAGCATTCGTAGAGCGGTCCGGATAGGGTTCACCGAAGGCCGGCCTGGTGCCGGTGCAATTGTCTACGCCGCTGCGCAGTTCAGCAGAACCGCAGTGCAGCAAGCGATGACGAGTCTCTCTTCCGGGGCGGAGGTCTCTCGTGCGAGCTGACCCGAGCTTGAGCGTCGTCACGATCAGTTATCGGGACCTGGACGGATTGCGTCGCACCACCGAGAGCGTTGCGCGGCAGAGTTATCCCGCGATCGAACACATCGTCATCGACGGTGGTTCCGGGCCCGAGGTGACCGACTACCTGACCCGCAACTCGCCGTCGTACTGGGAATCGAAGCCCGACGCAGGCCGCTACGACGCGATGAACAAAGGGATTTCGCACGCAACGGGTGACGTGGTGTGGCTGATGCATTCCGGTGACTGCTTCGCCGGACCCGACGCCGCCGCGGCAGGTATCGCGGCCCTCGGCGCTCGGCCGCGCAATTGCTGGGGATACGGAAAGGCGCGGATCGTCGGCGACCCGGCCCGAGAGGGCCTGATCTGGGGGTACAGCCCGTTCGACCTCCGTGGATTCGCGTTGGGAATCCGACCGATTCCGCATCAGGCGACGCTGTTCGGTGCAGACCTCCTGGACCGACTGGGACCGTACGACACCGAATTCGGGCTCGCCGCCGATCACCTGTACATGCTCGGGGCCGCCACCGTCGAGCACCCCGTCGTCATCGACGAAGTACTGTGCGACTTCGACGCCGGGGGTGCGGGCAGCACCCGATCGCAGCGCGACCACTACGACGACATCCGACGCGCCTGGGACCGAGCGAACTACTACCCCTTCGGCAGAAAAGACGCTGCGACGGCCTACTCGCGATTGGTCCAGCTGACTGCCCGAGCCAAGCAAGTTGTCCGAAGCAGGCGTATCAGGGCGGGGGAACCGGCATGAGCGGACGTCACCGCAAACCCGAGGACGAGCCAGAACAGCGCACCGGGCTCGACGCGACCGAACGCAGAGCCGTGTTACTCAGCACGGTCTTCCGAATCCTCGGCACCCCTGTCGTCGCTGTAGCCGGACTTGTCAGCGCCGGGCTCGTGATCCGGGCGACCGGACCGTCGACGTACGGGCTGGTCGCTCTAGTCGCCACTGTTGGGCTGTTGCTGCCGTTCGCGGACCTCGGGATCGGTGCCGTCGTGACCAGTGCGGCATCGAGATCCCGCAATCCGGCCGAGGACCCGTACGCCCTTGCCGTCATCCGGCGTTCGTACCGCGTGCTCGCCAGAGTGTCGGTGGCGGTGGCCGTCGCGGCCGCCACGATCATGGCTGTCGACGGGTGGGGGACGTTGCTCGGCATCACCACGGGACCCGACGACCGTCTCGTCGTGACGCTCGCAGTCGTCCTGTTCGGACTGACCATCCCGGCGGGTCTCGGACTACGGATTCTGATCGGTGTCGACAGGGCTCAACTGGTCGTGGTCGTAATGGTCAGCAACTCGCTGTTCGCGCTTGCGGTCACCGCAGGAATGTACGCGGGTGGTGTCCGCGGAATCTGGTACGTCCTGCCTCCACTGGCAGGCGCGTTGCTGGGCAATCTGGTGGGCACCGTCGTCGCGCTGCGAGTCTCCGGCCTGGGCACCACGGTGTTCGAGCGTAGTTCTCGAGCGGTCTCGACGAAGGGACTGCTGGAGGGCTCGCTGTGGCTGTTCATCGTCAGTGTCGGCATCCCGTTCGGGCTGCAGGTACAGCGAATCGTGCTCTCGCACCTGTCCACTCCACTCGAACTGAGCCGGTACGCACTCATGGCGCAGCTGTACGGGCTGTGCTGGTCGGTGTTCTCGATGGCGGCGCTTGCCTTCTGGCCGATCTTCGTCAAACGGCGAGGAGCAGCCGACGAGACCGTGCGGCTCTGGCTCGGCGCCACCATGGGCTTCGGACTGCTCGCGGCGCTGGCATCGATTCCCCTCGTCGCGATCAGCCCGTGGCTGGCCGACGTGCTCTCCGACGGAAGCATCGACGTCAGTGCGACCTTGGCCGCGGCATTCGCGGTTCTGCTCATCGTGCAGTGCTTCCACCTTCCTTCGGGGATGCTGCTGACCACGCCGTCGGAGGCCAAGTGGCAGGCCGGATGCCTTGCGGCGATGGCGGCCGTGACGACACTGCTCGCCGTCGCCATCGCTCCGACCTACGGCGCCCCCGGCGTCGTACTGGTCACCGCAGCGGCAGTCATCGTGTGCCAGTTCATCCCGGACATCGCGTGGATTCCCCGCCTGGTGAATCGGCGTCGACCCGAACCCGACAATCAGCAGGTGCCGGTCGCTGTCGGGGCGGGTGTCGCATGATCGATCCGTCGAAATTCCTGCCGCTGTTCCGAATACTCAACCGGGTCAACCAGGACGCGTACATGAACGTCGCGCTGACCCTGCTGAGACGGTCCGGAGTAGAGGTGCTGGGACGACCACTGTGGATCTCGTCGTCGGTGTTCCTCGACAACTCCGGTCCCGGTTCCATCAGCTTCGGCGACCGATGCGTGGTGTCCGACGCCGTCAAGATCCTCACCCACGACTTCTCGCTCGACCGCATCGCCGAGGCACGAGGCGATCTGCCGCCGGACGAGGAACTGTACCGACGAGCACCGGTGAAGATCGGGGCACGGGCGTTCGTCGGACTCGGAACGGTGCTGATGCCCGGCGTCACCGTGGGTGCCGACGCCATTATCGGCGCCGGTTCCGTCGTGACGACGTCGGTCGACGCCGGGGACGTGGTCGCGGGGAACCCTGCTCGCAGGATCTGTAGCACCGACGAGCTGTGGGACAAAAGGAGATCGGAATTCGACGTTCGGAAACGGAGAAGCTGATGCGCGTCACCCTGATCGGTCTCAACTACAAGCCCGAAGTCACCGGCATCGCGCCCTACACCGCAGATGCGGCAGAAGGACTCACCGAACGCGGCTACGACGTGCACGTCGTCACCGGGTTCCCGCACTACCCACAATGGATCGCCGACCCCCGCTACGCAGGATCCACCATCACCGAAGTGGTCGACGGAGTACCCGTCGTGCGGCACCGGCACTACGTGCCGGACAGCATGACCGTCACCCAGCGCACGCACCTGGAGATGTCGTTCGGTAGCAAAGTGGTCCGGAGCCATCTACCGTCGGCCGACGTGGTGGTGTGCGTATCGCCTGCACTGGTGTCGACGGGCTTGATCTTCGCGCGGCTCAAAGCGCAGTTGATTCGTCCCGCGCTCGGCGTGTGGGTTCAGGACCTCTACAGCCGCGGCGTCATCGAGACCGGGACGCTGCACGGCCCGAGCGCGACGGCGACCTCCAACCTGGAGTCCGGGATCCTTCGGGCCGCCGACGGGGTTGCCGTGATCCACCGGCGCTTCGCGGGCCACGCGATCGACCACCTCGGTGTCGCCGAGCACAAGGTCAGCATCATCCCCAACTGGACGCACATGCCGGCAGCGCCGCCGATGGATCGCGATCACGCCCGCGATCTGCTGGGATGGTCTCGCACCGACGTGATCGCGTTGCACGCCGGCAACATGGGCTTGAAGCAAGGACTGGAGAACGTCGTCGACGCGGCCCGCGAATCGGACCGACTGGGCGGGCCGGTGAAGTTCGTGTTGATGGGCGACGGCAATCAGCGCGAACATCTCGAGGATCGCGGCAAGGACGTCCGGTCGCTGACGTTCGTTCGGTCGTTGCCGGAGAAAGAGTTTCGCGCAGCCCTCGCTGCTGCGGACGTGCTGCTGGTCAACGAACTACCCGAAGTCGCTGAGATGTCGGTGCCGAGCAAGCTCACGTCGTACTTCGGCAGCGGATCCCCGGTGGTTGCCGCCACCGCGGCGGGCAGCGTCACCGACCAGGAGATTCGGGCGGCAGGTGCGGGAATACGCGTCGATCCGGCGCAACCTGCAGCGTTGGTGCGGGCCGTGGCCGAGCTGGCTGCGCATCCCGAATACGCTGACACTTTGGCGCAATCGGGGTTCGAATACGTCCGACGCTCGATGTCCAGAGAGGTCGCCATCGACAGGCTGGAGACATGGTTGCAGCAACTGTCACGCGCTCACCGCAACAGGTTTCGAACCGCGCCGAACGCAGGCTTGGGGGTGTAGTCGCTACGGAGGAGCCCGTAGTTGTACTCGGGGCTGGGGTCTGCGGTTGCAGAATCACGGAGATCGAAGACGAAAACAGGCCCAGCGTAGTCGAGTTGGTGCAACGTCTCGATTCCGTCGACCAGGATCTCCGCCTGACGCATCTCGTCGACGCCGGGATAGGTGGGAACGGTGGGTGCGCCGAATTCCGTGAACCAGATCTGTTTCGCAGTGTCGCCATAGCGGATCATGACGTCGCGAACGCGGGCGATCTCGTTGGCCGAGTCCCACTCCGCTGCCGGCTCGCTGAGCAGAGCGGGCGTGCTGTACGGATGCATCGACACCGCGTCGAACGTGCTACCGCCCGCACACCGATACAGCGCCTCGACGAACGTGGCTGGGGCAAGGCTGTTCACGGAATCGACGGCAGGGGAGGTCGATCCGGTGACGATCACTGCGTCGGGAGCCGCCGCGCGAATCGCACGTGAAGTGGCAGAAAGAAGCGAGCAGTACCGCTCCGGGTGGGCGCTCGGGCCGAAGGTTGCGGCCACGTTGGGCTCGTTCCACACCTCCCACGCGGTGATCCGGTCGCGATACCTGTCCGCAGCCGCGCCGGCGAATGCAGCGAACAGTTCGGGGTCCGCCGGTGCCGGATGCGCCGTGAGCGCATACTCCGGCGGCACCGCCCAGGTGGGAGACCACGTCACAACACCGAGAATGGGTAGACCGGCCGAGAGTGCCGCATCGACCTCCGAATCCATGGCGCTCCAGTCGAGCTCGCCTCGTTCCGCCTCGATTTCGGACCATTCGACCACCAGACGCACGCCGTCGAATCCTGCCTGTGCGGCAGACTGCAGGTCACGTTCTGCAGTGGTGCCCGGCATGTCCACACTCGCGACGTTGGTGGCCACACCCACCGAATTCCAGATCGAAACAGGATCAGGCGCCGTTACCGGACTCGGTTCGGGCACTTCGCTTGTCGAGCACGCCGCAAGCAACACCACTGCCGTCGACGAGGCCGCTACCGCATGTCCGAATCTCACGGAAACAAGTATGCCGGGTGGACACAAGCCTTGTGTGACCATAGATTTGGAGCCATGGCTTACAGTGCGCGGAAGTCTCCTTTGATTCTTCTTGCTCGACTGTGGGCCAGGCCGCTCTGGTGGGCCGTTTCGGTGAGCGGGCAGTCCGACGTAGTGCGCGCCGACGTAGATCGGTGGATCGACTGCATCGGCAACGACGCACTCGTACCGCTCGACGAGTATTCGCGCTTTGCCTATCTTGCCGGAGCGCTGAAGGAATTTCGCAACGTGATGCACTATCGCCTGCGCGAGAGCCCGTTACCTCTCCGGCTGGCAGCGCGCGTCGCCTATCGGCCGGATCCGACGATCGTCCTCGACTCCGAGTCGATCGGGCCAGGATTCTTTCTGCACCATGGAACAGGAACGATCCTGTGCGCCACCTCAGTGGGACGCAACTTCTGGCTGAATCAGCACGTGTCCATCGGATGGTCCGCGAAGGGCCAGCCCACCATCGGCGACGACGTCACGGTTGCAGCCGGCGCAGTGATAGCCGGGCCGATCGCCATCGGAGACGGTTCGACGATCGGCGCGAATGCGGTGGTGGTCAGGGACGTAGCCTCGGGCAGTGTGATGGTTGCCCCGATGGCCCAGCCGCTGGAGAAGTAGGCCATGCCTCGATCGCTGGCCGGGTTCACCGGTGCAGGCTACGACAAGGGCAGGCCGCTGTTGGTTCAGGCTCTGTGGTTGACGGTGTCCACTGTAATTCTGGGACGGTGGTGGTGCCCCAACTCGGTGCGGGTCGCCATGCTTCGGGCGTTCGGGGCACAGATCGGCCCCGGTGTTCTCGTCCGCCACGGAGTACGGATCCATTGGCCGTGGAAGCTCAGCATCGGCGCCGACTCGTGGGTGGGCGAGGACGTCTGGATTCTCAACCTGGAACCCGTGAACATCGGTGCGAACACCTGCATTTCTCAAGGAGTTTTGCTGTGCACCGGTAGTCACGATCGCCGCTCGCCCACATTCGAATTCGACAACGCACCCATCACCGTCGGAAGCAGCGTGTGGATCGCCGCTCGAGCAACGGTGCTGCGCGGGGTCACCATCGGAGACGATGCGACGGTCGGGGCCACCGCGCTCGTCACTCGTGATGTCCTACCAGGCGCAGTTGTTCTCGCACCGCCGTCCGCGGACATGACCTCGCCGACGAACTGATGCGCATTCTTCACGTCGTCACCCTCATCTCGGAAGACGGCGCCTACGGCGGCCCTGCGAGGGTGGCGTCGAATCAGGCGGACGCGCTGGCCGCTGACGGGCACGATGTGACGATCGTGGCGGCGGGGTCCGCGCAGCACTCGAGAGCGTCCGATGTGACCGTGCACCTGTTCGAACCACGAAAACTGTTGCCGCGAATCGGCTTTGCCGGGTTGTCTTCGCCAGGTCTGCTGTGGTGGATCATTCGCGAGGGCAGAGGGTTCGACGTGGTGCACGTGCACCTCGCCCGCGATCTGGTGACGCTTCCGGCGGCGATTCTGTTGCGTGCCCTGGGGGTCCGCGTTGTGGTGCAGACCCACGGCATGATCGATGCGAGCGACAACGCCCTCGCAAAGCCACTCGATGCACTCCTCACGAGGCGGGTGCTGCGATCGGCATCTGCGCTGTTCTACCTCACCCCGCGCGAGCGATCCGACCTCATCGACGTCGCCGGCCCTGGTCTTGCTCTCGTGGCGCTGACCAATGGGGTCCCGGAGCTACCGAAACGGGTTGGCTCCGGCAGCGTCGAAGTGCTCTTTCTCGCCCGACTGCATTCACGTAAGCGACCCGAACTCTTTGCGCGGATGGCCGAGGTGCTGGTGCCCGAGTTCCCGACCGCGGCATTCACCCTTGTCGGGCCGGACGAAGGCGAAGGTGCGCAGATCGTGCGAGCTCAGCACGTTCGCTGGGAGGGAGCGATCGCGCCGTCGGAGACCGCAGCACGTATGCGTCGAGCATCGGTGTACGTGTTGCCGTCCGTCGACGAGCCGTATCCCATGGCGGTGCTCGAGGCCATGGCCGTCGGGTTGCCCGTCGTCGTCACCGACAGCTGCGGACTTGCACCGGAGATCGCGAGCATCGGGTGCGGAATGGTCGTGCCCGGTGACGATGCGGATGCGCTCGTCGGGGCGGTTCGGAAACTGCTGAGCAGCAGTGCACTTCGCGACGAGATGGGGACGAGAGGACGCGCCGAGGTGCGTCGACGATTCGGAACCGCAGCGGTCGCACGCACTCTCGAACAGCATTACGAGGGGGAACACAGTCATGTCTGATCGGATCTCGAACAAGGGCGTCCTGGTTGCGGCCGCGGTAGTGGTCGCTGCGATCATCGCAGGTCTGTACTACGACTCGACCCGACAAGACGAGGCCGCTGACGGTGCGCAGCCCGCCTACACGCCGCCTGCCGGTGCAGGTGGCCCCTCGGCCGTGTTCATCGGCGACTCGTACACCTCCGGTGCCGGAGCGAGCGAACTCACCGAACGATGGACATCGCTGCTGGCATCCACGAACTTCTGGAACGAAACCAACTTGGGCATCGGGTCCACTGGCTACATCACCGCTGGAAACGACTGCGGCGCAACGCGCTGCGAGAACTTCGGTACCGTCGCCGCCGAGGCCGTCCAGCTCGACCCCCGCATCGTCGTGGTGTCCGGCGGAAACAACGACTTCGAGGCTTTCGTCAACGATCCGACCCCCGTCGTCGACGCGATCTACAGAACCTTCGGCACGCTGCGAGCAGGCCTACCCGACACTCGGATCATCGCCGTCGGCCCCTCCAGCGCAGGCGAAGTTCCGCCGTTCGTGACCGCATTCGACAACGTCGTCCGCGACGCAGCCACCGCAGCGGGCGGTCAGTTCATCTCCCTCGTCGATCCCACCGACGTCATCACCGAGGACATGCTCACCTCGGACGGCATCCACGTCGACGACGAAGGACACGCGGCAATCGCCCGGCATGTATCGGAAGCGCTGAAGTAGTGCGCTGTCATGCAGCAGTCTGATATTCACCCACCGAAACTGCGGATTGGGTGAATGAGTTACCTCGTCCGTCGCTCACGCGGAACGTGCTGGCAATCTCACGGATCGGTGCCTCGGTTATCGAGGCTGTTCGGGATTTTCGAGGTCGAGCAAGGGGTAGCGGTCGAGAGCGTCGGGGAGGTACTTGCCGGAGAAGTAGGAGGTGTACATCTGCTCGAATCCGATGTCCGCGTCGCTGACCCGGTCGAAAACAGTGTCGCCGAGTACATGTCGGTCACCGTGCCCTCGGACGGCGAAGTCGATGTCGTACAGGTGCTGTCCGTCTTTGCGTTGCCGTCCGGAGCTCGAATGGCGTTCGTCGTTCTGGCCTTCGCTCACAGACGTCAGGAGCGGTGGCCTGAATTGGTAGTGGCCCACTTCGGCGAGAACAGGCTCGACGAGCCCCCTCATGCGCACGGCATACTGTTCTGCTTCGATCGGCGTGGCAAAAATCTGAAACCTGAACTCGACGATCGTCGATTCGTCGAACGGTTCCGGTGGATCGGGTGGATATTCTGAGACTGTTTGCCGCAGAACCGGGGCGCCGCCGACGGAGCCGAGTCCGTCGGCGGTGCTATCGATCAAGCACAGCATCGGATGCCCGAACAGTGCTGCGGTAGCGGCGCGTTGGGCGATGATGTCGAGCACCGCGATCGCGGTTGTTCGGTCGAGGTGTAGCAGACGATCGAAACCGGCGACGGCGAGCACGGTTCCGGTCGTGTCTGGGTCGCTGCCGTAGTGGTATTCGGCGACATCGCGCAGGACGTCATCGAGGGCGTCGAGGTTACGGCCGTAGTAGGCGGGGAACGAGAGCGCCGCAGCGAGGGCGGTGTGCATGTCGTCGAGGTTCGTCCAGGTGGCCGCGTCGACGAGATGGATGATGTACCCGAGGCCTGCCAGGTGGCCTGCGGCGGTGTCGAGAGCGAATCGGGTGTCGTAGCGGTGGACGACACCGTTCTGCAGCAGCTGCCAATCCACGCGCTGGCGCTGTGTCTCGAACAGCGCTTTGTCGGTGGGGTCGAAGACTGCAGCTCGAGGTGACGTCCGCGGCGCTGCATTCATGGACATCCGAATGCACCGGAAGTCGGTGTCGGTGAGCGGGGTGCGGCTGAAGACAATGTAACGCCAGTCGTCCTGGGTCCATTCGCGGCAGGTGTGGGTGCGGTCGAGCTCGGCCAACGTGGTGTCGGTGTTGCCGCCGGAAGGACCTCGAAGCGGTAGCCGCGCGAGATACGGGTTGCCGTCGAACGGCAGATGCAGCACGACCGCGCCGGTGTCCAAGTCTCCGCCCACGACATCGGCATGCACCCTGGTGGGCCACCACCGTGGCAATGCTATGCGTAGATCGCGCAAGGCCTGTTGGTATTCGCGGTGGGCGGGCTGGTCCTGCCACGACGGCATCGGCATGCCTGCGAGCATGTCACGGACACAGCCCCGGCACAGCAGCGACTGCTCGGGCACCTGAGTGGTCTCACGGAGCAATCACGCCAGTTGGGTTCTTGTGGACCGGTTGGCAGGTTGCCGGGAATCACGCTCGCTCTGGCTGATGCGCGCTCGCGGTAACGGCGCTGTGATACCCGGATCGGATGTGGGCGCGCATGATCGATTCGACCCATTCGGGGTCGCGGGCCTCGATGGCGTCGACGATTTCGAGGTGATGAAGGGCGCTGCGCATCAACTGAGGCCCGCTGTAGCTGCGGAACGTTCGAGACGCCACCACCGGCTTCAGCATGCTGGACGTCATCTCCGCGATTCGAGCATTGGGACACCGTTCCAGGATCGCCGAGTGAAAAGCGTTGTTCAGAACCGCGATCGCGGCGAAGTTCGATTCGCCCACCACCTCGGAATACATGTCGTCGGCCAAGGTGCGGAGCTGTGCCACGTCGTCGTCGCTCATGTTCTCCGAGGCCAGGCGCGCGGCGTGCGGTTCCATCATCGAGCGTGCGGAATACATCATCTCGACGGAATCCTGCGAGTATTCGACGACGCGGGCGCCCTTGTTCAGTTCGATGGTGATGACGCCGCTGCTTGCAAGCGCCTTCAAGGCCTCCCGCACCGGGGTGCGACTCACGCCGAAGCGTTCGGCCAGTTCGATCTCTCTGAGCTTCTCGCCGGGCTGATACTGCCCGCTGATGATGAGGTCGAAGATGGCCTTGCTGAGTTCGGACAATGGCGTGGCTCCTTGCGCGTCAGTCCAACCATTGTGTACGAGCCACGTCGTCCCGTGTACCACCACGGGACAGAAACGAGTACGAGTCGGTTCCGGTGACCTTCTCCGAGTACCGGACCACGTCGAGATAGCGGTCCAAGTCGATGCCGGTGGCGACGCCCATGCTGTGCAGCAGGTTCAGCACATCCTCCATGGGTGCGTTCCCCAGGACGGATTTGTCACCCGGGAACCACATGTCTCCGCCGAGACCTCCGAAAGACGCCTCCAGCCAGTCGGCGCCCGCGGCCAGCGCTGCAAGGGCGTTGATCGGACCGAACCCGTTTCGGTTGTGCAGATGCACACCGACCGGGATGTCCGGTGCCAGCGACTTGGCGAGGGCGATACCGTTCTCGAACTCCGACGGGATCTCCATTCCACTGGTGCCGGCGAGATACAGCGAGTCGACGCCGGCGTCGATCACCCGTCGAAGAGCGTCTTTCAGTTCGTTGTTCGGGATCGGTCCCCGGCAGGTAGCGAAGAACGCCGTAGCCACGGCAGCAGTGACTTTCTTGCCCGACGCATGCGCGTGGTCGACCACCTCGGCCAGCGCCGTCAGCAACTGGTCGGGAGTTGCGTTCTGGTTGCGTCGAGCGGTCTCCGGATCGACCGGGACGACCATGACGATCTCGTCGATCCTCGTCTCGAGTGCGCGCAGCGCACCCTTGAAATTGGGCACCAGCGCCTTGTAGGTGACGCCGGCAGTCCTCGGCGCGTCGGCGATCACCTGCTCTGCATCGGCGAACTGGGGGAGCACGCGCGGGTGAGCGAAGGAGGTGATCTCCAGGGTCGTGAAGCCCGACGCCAACAACCCGTTCAGGATCTCCAGTTTGGCGTCCGTGTCGAGGACGTTCTCGACGGCTTGGAGGCCGTCCCGTAGGCCGACGTCCACAACCGTTGCACTGCTCGGTAAGTCGCGGCCGATCATCACACGGTGCCCTGACCCGCGAAGTGCGCGACCTCGTCCTCGGTGTACCCGCCCAGGCGGTGCAGAACCTCGGTGGTGTGCTCGCCCAAACTCGGACCTGGCCAACGCACGCTGCCATCGGTGCGGCTGAAACGGGGGAAGGTGTTCTGCATCGGAACCGAGCCCAGCACCGGGTGCTCGGTCTCGATGATGCTGCGGCGAGCGATGAACTGCTCGTCTTCGAGCATGTCCGACGGCCGATAGATCTTGCCGGACGGGACAGCATGCTCGTGCAGAAGCTTCTCCAGCTCGGCGGCGTCGAGACCGGCAGTGAACTCGGCGACGAGGCCGTCCAGCTGTTGCTGCCGCTCACCGCGCGCAGTGTGAGTGGCGAAGCGCTCGTCCACGGCCAGCTCCGGCTGGCCCATGGCCTCGGCGAGTCGAGCGAAGACGGTGTCCTGGTTGGCGGCAATCAGAATCCACGCACCTTCCTTGGTCGGGTACACGTTGCTCGGCGCCACGTTCGGCAGGATCGCGCCGCTTCGTTCGCGCTGGTAGTTGGCGATAACCCACTCGGGAACAAGGGATTCCATCACACCGAGCACGGCTTCGTAGATCGCGGAGTCCACCACCTGGCCACGGCCGCTGCGGGTGCGCTCGAACACCGCTCCCAGAGTCCCGATGGCCGCGAACAAAGCAGCAAGCGTGTCGCCTATCGAAATGCCCACGCGCGACGGAGGAGTGGACGGATCGCCGACGACGTACCGGAGCCCACCCATGGCCTCACCGATCGCTCCGTACCCGGCCCGTGACGAATACGGGCCTGTCTGACCGAAACCCGACACCCGCGTCAGAATCACGCTCGGGTTGAGCTCGGACAACTGTTCGTACCCCAGTCCCCAGCGTTCCAGCGTGCCCGGCCGGAAATTCTCGACGACGATATCGGCATTCCGGATGAGGCGCTTCGCGATCGATTGTCCCTCCGTGGTGCGCAAGTTGACGGTGACTGACTGCTTGTTGCGACCGACGACGGACCACCACATGGACTCGCCTTTGGGGAGCGTGCGTCCCCAAGCGCGCATCGGATCACCGCTTCCTGGTTGTTCCAACTTGACGACCTCGGCACCGAGGTCGCCGAGTATCTGGCCGCAGAACGGGCCGGCGATGAGCTGGCCCATCTCTATCACTCGCAGCCCGGCCAAGGGGCCGGCCGAACCGTCGGATCGGGGCTGTTCCGTCATGAGCGCTGTCCGTTCTGTGAGCGAGTATGTATGCATTCAGTGGTTCAAGAGGTGTCTGCAGGCTACATAAGCACAGAAATGTATACAAACGCTTGACTTTGGTGATGCAGGACACATAGCGTGCCGAAGTGATCGAGGTTCGCTCGCGGGCCGTCGATCGCCGCACGGTTCGGACACGAGAAGGGCACCCGCTCAATGGAATCAATGTCGCTGGTCCACATCGCCATCAGCGTTGTCGGAGTGGTTGCCATCATCGTGGCCTTCAAGATCGAGCCGGTGATCGCGCTGGTCCTGGGCGGCGGATATCTGGGAATCGCGACCGGGCAGGGATTCGCCGGTACGACGACCGAGATGGTCGAGGGCTTCGGCTCGGTGATGACCGAGATCGGGCTGTTCATCGCGTTCGGCGTACTGCTGGGAGCGCTGGTGGAAGCACTCGGCGTTCCTCAACGGGTGGCCGAGGGGATGCTGCGAATCTTCGGGCGACGAGGGTTGCCCTACGCACATGGACTCTCGCTCGGAGTTGTTCTCGCATCGGTGTTCGCCGACGTGCTCATCGTCCTGTCCGGCCCGCTCACCCGACACGCCTCGAGCAAGCTGGGGAAGAACGGGCACGGTCTGCTCTCGGGCGTCGCGATCACCGGCATCACAGCCGGCCTCGTCTTCGTCGTGCCGGGCACCGCACTGATGGCGGTGGTCGGCATCCTGGGCATCCCGATCGGAACCGCCCTTCTCTACGCGCTACCCCTCGGAATCGTGGCCATCGTCGTGACCGTTGCCGTGTACTCGACCCTCATCCGTATCGGACTGTGGGACGAAGCGCGTGACGAATCGGAGAGCCTGGGTGAGGCGGTTGCAGTCGGGGCCGAGAACAATTCGGCCACCGCTGAATCCGACTCCTCCGAAGGTGGCTCAACTCGAGGGAAGCGCACCGGGACGGTGACAGCGACACGGCCGAAGGACTCGGTGCCTCCGCTGTTGCTCCTTGCCAGCCCGCTGATCGTCGCCGTCGGCCTGATGCTCACCGGTGCGTTCCTGGCGGTGTTCGGAGTGGAGGGCCCGGTGACGGACGCGCTCGGCAACGTCAGCTTCGCACTGTTCGTCGGGGTCTGCCTCGCGTATGTCCTGGCGCGTCGCTACCTCGGAGTCGAGAAAGTATCGGCCGCAGTCGGGAACGGAATGCGTACCAGCGGCTCGATCCTCATTCTCACCGGCGTGGGCGGAGGATTCGCTGCCCTCGTCAACGGTTCCGGTGTGGGTGACCAACTGACGGACATGTTCGGAGCGAGCGGCGGCGCACCCATCCTGGTTGCCTGGATCATCGCGGCCATCCTGCACGCTGCCGTCGGATCCATCACCCTCGGCGCAATGACAGCAGTCGGCATTCTCGGACCCGTCGTCGCCGCAGCAAGCCCCAGCGGCGCAATGCTTCTCGCACTGGCCGCGCTCGCGGGCGCTCTCTTCGGAGGTCTACCGAACGCCAACGGATTCTGGTTGTTCAAGTCCGTCTACGGGTTGTCCGTCCGCGGAACCCTCAAGACCTACACCCTCGGCCCGTCGATCTGCTCCGTCGTCTCCTTGGTGCTCATCCTCATCGTGTCGACCGTGGTGTAGCACCCCAGACAGTCGTCCGCCAGAGTGCTTCGAGGATCACTGCACGGCTCATCTTGCTCGTGCCGAGTTCTCGTTCACGGAAGGTGATGGGCACTTCGGTGATACCCAGACCCTCCCGATGCACGAGCAACGCCATCTCCACCTGGAAGCTGTATCCCTTCGACGTCACCGACTGCAAGTCCATCGACGTCAGGGCGTCTGCGGTGAAGACCCGGTAACCCGCGGTCGCGTCGCGAACTCTCAGAGGCGTCAGTAGACGGACATAGCTGTTCCCGGCCCGCGAGAGGACCTTCCGGGTCCACGGCCACCCCTCGGTACGCCCGCCGGCGACGTACCGAGAGCCGATGACCAGGCCGACGCCCGGCTCGCCCGATGCCTGGATCATCGCCGGCAGATGCTCGGGAGCATGGCTACCGTCGGCGTCCATCTCCACCAGACGAGTGAACCCCCGTTCGAGTCCGATGCGGAACGCATCGAGATACGCCGTCGCGAGCCCCGATTTCGCAGGCCTGTGCAGCACCGAGATGCACGGGTGTTCCGCGACCAACGCGTCGGCGATATCTCCTGTTCCGTCCGGGCTCGAATCGTCGATCACCAGAATCGATGCACCGGGCACCGCAGCGAGTGTGCGGTGGACCAGCGACTCGATGTTGCTGGACTCGTTGTAGGTGGGCACGCACACGAGCACGCCGGCGAAGTGATGTGTCACCGTTCCAACACCTTCGGGGTCCAGACGAGGTAGTAGCCGGCGAACTCCTCGTAGCGGGTGAATGGGACTCGATTGGACAGACGATACGGAGTCTCCGCCGTCGTGAGATATTCGTTGATCTGCTTGCCGTTCTCGGTGTTGAGGTTGAGGTAGATCGTGCCGAAGTGGGACTGGTCGATCGCCTCGCGGTACGCCGGCATCCCGGTCTTGTTGCCGTAACCGAGCGCAAAGGTGTCCGTCCACAGAATCGGCTCCACCTCACCGCGCAGGGCGTAACGCTGAGCCGAAGGTTCCTCGCCCAGAATCGCTTTCCCCGGAGACGCAGCGATCTCGACGCGAAGTGCCGCGACCATGGCGGTGTCGTCGACCCATGTCGTCAAGAACTGCTGAGACTGAGTGAACCCGAGTACCGACTGCATCACCAGAACCGCACCGGCCACCGGTATGCCGACCCACTTGGCTCGAATGATCAACCACGCCAGCAGGACACCCGCTAGAGGCGCGGCGAAGACCAGACCGAACGCGACGTGCTTGGAGAGCGACGTCTCCTCACCGATCCGAATCTGCTGGGCCGGCCCGATGACCGAGAAAGCCAGCATGACGAGCCCGATCGGCCACCGTCGGTACTGCGTCGCCGCGCCCACCAGCGCCAGGAGGAGGATCGCGCCGACCCACGTCGCGACGTTCGTCGACAGCAGTGATGCCGACGCGGGGGAAATGGGCGCCCGGTTGGTCGTCGTCGACATGATTCCCGGAATGAGATCCTGAGCCCAGAAGATCAGGATGAAAAAGGCCGTCGCCGTGCCCGACGCGAGCATGAGCAGAGCCTGGCGCGCCGCACCCCAGCGGATGCTCGGCCACGCCAGAATCATGCCGATCACGGCGACGCCGGGCGCATAGACCGCCGTCGCATACTTCGTCAGGAACGCGAGAGCGAGGATCGCGCCGATGACCGGAGCCCACAACAGCGAATTCTGTTGAGCACTGCGTACAGTGAGCCAGAGCGCGACGGCGACGAGGCTCATGGCCATCGCGTCGAACGTCGCCATGTGGGACACGAAGATCACCGATCCCGACAACGTGAATGCGGCAGCCCCCAACAGTCCTGCCAGCGTGCCGAACAAGCGGTTACCTATTCCGTAGACGGCGACGATGGCAACCCAGGTGAAGAACAAGCTGACCAGCCGGGCCGCTTCCAGACCGCCGACCGTATCGGCGAGCGCACCCAACACCGGGAACAACCCCGGCGCGCCCGACAGATAGCCGCCCGGGTACTCGGTCACGGTGGCACCGTCGGCGACGTGCTCGAGCATGCGATGACCGATGAACAGGTACAGACCCTCGTCCTGGAACGCGGTGTTGTTGGAACCCGGCCGCAGCGAAAGAACCGCCGAGACGACGGCCATGACGAGCAGCCACGGCCATGCCGCGGACGCCGACCACTCGATGCGGATCCTGCGTCGACGCTCCGGCACTCTCTCCGACGACGGTGGCTGTGTGAAGGTCATGACCTCCGAGCGAAACAGTCTGCGGCGGAGCGTCATCGGATCCAGCAACGACGGGAACTCCGTGCGCCAGAACATCAACGGATAGACGACGATCAGGTTGAAGACAGCGAAACCGATCATCGGAGCGTAGTTGGACCACCCGTACTGCGGTGCCCGCCAGAAGATGCCCACCCACATCAGCACCTGCACCAGGACCAACCAGGACGTCATGACGCGTTTGACGCGCCTCGCGGTGGTCGAGCGCGTCTTGATTCCGGTGGCCTGCCAGGCATCGGTACGTCCGCGCATGACGTCGACGACCGCGAGGGAGTGGATGTAGGAGTAGAAGGCCTGAACGCGATCGAGTCCGAGGGTGCTCTCGCGGCCCATGGTGATGACCGGTACCAGCGCGAAGCGCACCACCATGGCCAGGAACACGAACAGGTAGTTGTTGATCGACACATCGTCGGGCGCGAGGAACGCCATCAGAATCGGCGGCAGCGCAATGACATACACGTTCACCGCAGTGTCGATGTAATACAGGAACCCGGACCAGAAGCACAGACGCTGACGAAGCGTGAACGGCATCTTGTGGAAATCGCGTGACTTCAGCAAGCTCATGGATCCGTTGGCCCAGCGGTACTGCTGGTTGGCGAACTGATCCAGAGTCTCCGGGCACAAGCCCTTGGACACCACGACCGGGACGTACCGCGTCCGGAAACCGACGCGCATGAGGTCGACGCCCGTGTAGACGTCCTCGCTGTGCTCGATGGCCGAGAACCCACCGCCCAGCTCCAGGGCACTCCGGCGGTAGACGGCGCAGGTGCCGACGCAGATGGACGCGTCGCTCTTGTCCCGTGCAGCCTGGATCCAGCGGTAGAACAGGACCTGTGTGGCGCCCGCGGCGTACTCCATCCAGTTCATTCGGTGCGTGGTGTCGAAGAACTGCGGACTCTGCACGATCGCCACGTCGTCCTCGGTGGTGTACGGCATGAGCTCGTGCAGATAGTCCGGCCGGGGCACGAAATCCGCGTCGAAGATGGTGATGAACTCTCCGTGGGACTCGTCGAAACCGAACCGGAGATTGCCTGCCTTCTTGAGGAATCCACGGTTGGGGCGCACTCGGTACTCGTAGCCGAAGGTCTCCGCCAGCTCGCGGACACTGCCCCGGTCCGAGTCGTCCAGCACGTACACGGTGATCTCGCCCGACCAATCCAACCGGCTGACGTGCCAGAACGTGTTGTGCAGCACAGCAATGTCTTCCCCGGCGCTGGGAAGGAACACATCGACACTCGGATAGTGAACCGGCGCGTAGGAACGCACGCGTGCGATGTGTCCGGCCAAGTTGTCTCGACGCGGTTGCACGGACGTGAGCAGGGAGACGACCATCGCCGTCGTCGTGATGGCAAGGGGTATCAGCAGGGGTATTGCCCACATCTGGCCCTGGACGAGATACAGCAAGCTGACCGTCGTGAGAAAACCGCCGAACGTGGAAGCCAAAGGAATCCAACGATTTTCACTCTGGAGATAGGAATCACGTTCGACGTCCGTCGGCGGCGACGGTAAACCTGGATCGGTAGGAGGGGACACGAGCGCTGGGTCGACGGACCGGGATGCAATCGCAATCCGGTCCTCGTATGTAGATGTCATGGAGGCCAATCGACTGTTGTAGTTTCGATCGCAGAGGAAGAAAGATGGTCGACGCTGACCTGAGTGACACCCGACTTCCTGAAACCTACCTCGAGTTTGGTTTGACCGCTTTTCGAAACCTGTCCGCTGTTCGACCGACACATTGGATCCTCATGACCCGCTTCACGCTCGCGTCCCTGGCTGTGGTCACGACGGCAGTGCTCGCAGCGGCAAGTTGTGCGGCCACCGCGGACACGCCACCGCGAACGTTCGGCCTATCCTCGCAAGGCGAGAACTCGGGCGTCGCGACGGCGTTCACGACCGGGGATGCGCTGGACCGCTCCCCGGAAGTGATCAACTACTTCGAGGCGTGGGCCTGGGAGCGCCCACTCGCGCTCGACACCCTGTACGACATCCACGACCGAGGAGCCATCCCCGCCGTCACGTGGGAGCCGTGGCATCCCGACGAAGGCGAGTATCAGGAACGATTCCGACCCGCGCGGATCGCAGCGGGGGAGTTCGACGAGTACATCACCGGATGGGCGAGAAGTGCCGCCGAGTTCGACCAGCCGATGCAGCTGAGGTTCGGACACGAAATGAACGGCAACTGGTACCCGTGGTCGGTGGACGGTTCACGCTCGACCGCCGAGGACTACGTCGCCGCCTACCGCCGGGTCCACGACATATTTCTCCAAGCCGGAGCCAGCAAAGTGCAATGGGTGTGGTCCTACGACGCCAGCAGCGACCGCCCAGGAGGGCTGGACATCGCTGCGCAGACCTACCCCGGCGACCTCTACGTCGACCTCGTGGGAATCGACGGATACAACGGCGGGGGTGAAGGGACGTACTGGCAGACCCCGGACAACCTCTTCGCCGACGCCATCGCTACCGCGAACTCGGTGGCACCCTCCAAGCCTGTGTGGATCTACGAAACCGGCAGCGGAGATGCCCTGGGAGACAAAGCGCAATGGATCACCGACCTCTTCGCCTACCTCGGCACCACCCGCGTCTCGGGGCTGCTGTGGTTCGACTTCGACAAACCAGGCGAAGCCAACTGGTTGCTCGAAAGTCCGCAATCGGCACTGGATTCCGCCCGAGCAGCGCTGAGGGAATGGTGATGCGGGTCAGTCGCAGCAGTTGCAGTGATCGGCTCCGGCCGAGGCCGGCGCGGATATCGGCGTGGCGCAGCAGGTGTCGCCCTTCCACGCGTTCAGCCCTTCCTTGACGGCCAGGCCGGCGATCACCAGTGCCGCGACCGGATCGGCCCAGGACCACCCGAAAAGGCTGTTGAGCAGGAGCCCGACCAGCAGGACGGCCGACAGGTAAGTGCACAACAATGTTTGTTTGGAGTCCGCTACCGCGCTCGCCGACCCGAGCTCTCGGCCTGCACGGCGCTGAGCCCAGGACAGTGCAGGCATGATGGCCAAACTCACTGCCGCAAGCGCAATTCCGATGGACGAGTGTTCGGCATCGGCGGCTCCGAAGAGTGTCCGGACGGCATCCACCGTGACGTAGAGCGCGAGCCCGAAGAACGAGAACGCAATGATGCGAAGCGCGACCTTCTCCCTCGACTCCGGATCCGAGGCCGAGAACTGCCACGCAACCGCGGCCGCGGACGAGACCTCGATGATCGAGTCCAAACCGAACCCGATCAGTGCCGTCGAGGACACCCGGGCACCCTCGGAAATGGCGATGACCGCCTCGACGACATTGTAGGCAATGGTCGCCGCCACGAACCACCGAATTCGCCTGGACAGCACTGCCCGTCGACGAGCGTTCGGAACCGGGAGTCCGATGTCGGTGGCCATCAGCAGCAGCCCTCGGTGTTCGACGCCGGGCAACACGTGGGATCCACGGCGAGAACGACCTGCAGCAGATCGTCCAGAGCCCGCCCGATGTTGGCGTCGGCCAACTCGTAGCGCGTTCTCCGGCCATCCGGCACCGAGACGACCAAGCCGCAGCCACGCAAGCACGCGAGGTGATTCGACATCTTCTGACGTGTCACGCCCAGGTCTGCCGCAAGCTCGGCGGGGTAGGCCGGCGCTTCCTTCAGCGCCAGCAGTACCCGCGTACGGGTCTCATCCGACAGGGCATGGCCGAAGCGCGACAGCACCGATACACGGGTCAGGACGTCCATTCCGGTGACTGTACATTGAAATCTGTATTCAGGAAATACTGAACTATCGGCGGGCGTCCACCAGGTCCGCCGCCTCCTTCAACCCGAGGCCAGGATGACGTTCACGCAGCAGCTTGACGGCCTTCACACGTGACTGAGCTTCGGAGATCGCGAAGGCCACGTCATCGACCGGGATGGTGGCCGGGTCGACTAGCTGAGTGCTGGGATGGTGGGTTCGTCGACGAATCAGCTCCGTCACCTGGACGACGACGAGCAGTGCCCACGCCAGGACGAGGAAGATCTGCCAGGGCGACCGCTCGTCGAGCGCGCTGTCGATCACGCCGGGACCGATCACGGCCAGCAGTGCCAACATCAGAACTGGGCCCCACGTGTCGGCGAATGTGTTGTCGAACCATCTTCGCGTTCCCATGGGACCCAGCTTCACACGAGTGGCGCCGTCGATGCACGCGCCGAACCGCTGATCAGGCGAAGGGGCAGTTCACCGTGTACTCCCAGATGGTGTCCGCAGGCCCCGTCACCTTCACCAGAACGGACGTGTCGCCACCGGGCGGGAGAGCGACGACGGCGGAACCGGTGCCCTCGTTGATGTTGTCACCCACGGGGCCGATGCTCTGAACCAGGCCGCCCTGGTAGAACACCTCGATGACGTCGGGAACGCTCTCGGTCTCGTAGTTGATGACGAACGACGCAGGCCCGGGCCGTCCCAAGTCGTGATTGGTCTGGGTCACGCCAGGACCGCCGGAGACTGTGCCCTGATTGCACGGCTGGCGCGGAGCGAACGACCCGGTCCCCGGAAGGCTGTTGAGGATCGAGCTGCCGCCGTTGACGATGCCGGTGACTCCGTCGACGATGTTCCCGTCCAGAACACTGCTCCCGCTGTCCAGAATTGCGCTGCCGCCGCTGATGGCTCCGTCGGCGCTCCCGACCGACGGCTGTGCGGACACACCTCCAGGCGCGAGGAGAAGAGCGGCGCCGAGTGTCGCAGACACAGCGATGGAACGTCGGATCAGTCTATTGCTCAACATGTTTGCTCCGCACACGTAGTTTCGAACGACAATGAGTGTCATCGGTCGAATCAATGCTTACAGGGGGCGAGCGGAACGGGTATCCGGCAATCGGATTACATACGAACGAACGACACGGAAACCATGGGGCATTCCGGGGTCAGCAGGTGGGGACGTCGACGGTGATGGTGGGGTCGTCGACGAGAGGCTGCGTGGGAACCAACGCTTCGCCCGGAACGGTGGGCTCCTCGACTTCCCATGTCACTGTCGAGGATTCACCCGGCGGGATGGTGACGTAGGCAGCTTGTACGGGGTGGCCGAGTTCGACGCCGCCCTGAACGGCGAAGGCACTGAGCCCGTCGACCTTCGTGGAGAGGATCTTGGCGCCCTGGGTTGCGTACAGGTAGACGATGGACTCGTTGGTGCCGTACGGAACGCCCGGCTGGAAGGTGCTGGCGACGTACTGCGTCAGACCGTTCGGATCCACGGTGTTGGTCAATGTCGCTGTAACAGTCGACTTTCGGGTGGGACCGTTGCAGCTTTCCGCGGTGTACGTGATGTCGCGGGCCAGGTAGTAATCCAGCTTGTTGCCGCCGGCGTTGTTGACGATCACATTCGCGTAGGGGACAGGCTCGGTCGGCAGTGCATGGCCGATCTTGGTCGCAGCCAGAATTTCCTGCTCCGCCGGGTCCGCGCTCCACACCGAGATGCGGCCTTCGCTTCCGGCGCGGCCGACGGCGTCGAGCAGCTGGCGTGTCGGCGCCACGCCCGTCGTCATCTTGGCCACGACGGCCGCTGCGATCTCCTGCAGGTACGCCTTGCGTGCGATCTGATCGTCCCCGAAGCGCGCGTACGCGGTGGACAGTGTCACCTCGACGACGTTGTCTCCGGAAATCACCTCGCCGTCGGCCAGAGTGATGGGTCCGGTGGCGTCGAGGATGTAACTCAGAGCAATCGGATCGGTCGCGATGGCACCGTTCAACTGCTCACCGGTCTGCTCCGTCCACATCGACGACCAGATCTGTCCCGCGTACGGGAAGTTCGGGCTCGCATTGGAATTGCGGAAGTCGACGGTGGTGTTGCGCGGCGCCCAGAGCGCGTTGTACTCCGGCCCGAGATCGATCGGCTGCTCGGCGAACTCCAACTCGTTGTTGGCGCCCAGGGTATCCACGCGAGCGGTGCCGTTGTCTGCCCTGATGATGCCGAAACCGCCCAGAAGACCGCCGGTTCCGCGTGCCTCGGCGTTGGTCTGGAACGCCATGAAGTACGAGCGCGGTCCGTCAGCACCCATCATCGACGGAACCAAGCGGCTCGCGGTGTAGGTGTTGGTGAGCAGCCCGGCAAGATCGTGCGTCTGGTTCTCGAGCTGGACCCTGGCGTCCTGCACCACTCCGAGAAACACCGGATCCTCGATCGCCTGAGCCTGGACGTACAGATCCTCCGCAGCGGCGGACGTCTCGGCGAGGACCGGCTCGGCATCCGTCAACGCCTGCAGGTTCACTCGCCCGCCGCCCTCGATGACGCTGTTGGGTGAAATACTCGCGCTCGCAGCGGACGCCGGTTCCAGCACGTCCACGGCGAGACCGTGCACGACGTCGGCGATATCGGACACCGTCGCGAGCGGACTGCCCAGGTAGGGGATCGCTCCCGCGACGGAGAACGGAATCGACGACGCGGCGTCCTGTGCCTTCTTCGCCGAGTCCGACGCCTCCGCCGCTGCGGCCTGCGCACCGGCGACATCACCGTCGAGCAGAGAATCCTTGGCTTTGTTGGCGGCGTCACGCGTCGTCTCGAGGTTGGACTTCGCTGTCACGGCCTCGTACGCCAGCCAGGCCACGAACGCGACGAGAAGCACGAGGACGATCACGACGGTCCACAGAATCGGGCGCTTCTTGCGTCCGCGTGACGATGAGCGGGTCTCGGTACCGGTCGTCATGTCGCCAGAACTCCTGTGGGCTAGGTCGGTGAGCGTCACACCGTGAAAAATGTGACGATGCTCAGGGAAGAGTAGCGATTAATTCACGTGAATGACATTTCAAGCAATCGAATAATGCGCGAAACCGAGGAAAGGCCAACGCGTTAGCGTGATCGTAACGTGATGGTGCTTACATACGACATTCGAGTCGAGTTTCGACAGACGTACGAGTTGGGGTGAAAAATCGGTGCAGGGCGACCGACTGGGTCGAAGTGGCGGTGACCCGTCACATTCGAATGCGGGAGTTGTAGCGCTCGGTTCGTGGGATGCAACAACCAAGGAAGTGTTCGACAAGATCGTCGCCGCAGGCACTCTCGCGGTGCTCGCTCCGGTGTTCGTGTGCTGCTGGATCTACGCCAAGGTCACCGGCCCCTCGAAGGCCCCGGTGACCACAGTGCCCCGGCTCGGTCTCGGCGGTGAGGCGTTCGACCTGCTCAACTTCTCCGCACCGGCTGACCAGCGGAAGGACCGGCCGCTGGTCAAGTACGGTCTGATCCACTTGCCCGAGCTGCTCAACGTACTGCGCGGAGACATGAGCCTCGTCGGTCCACGGCCCCGGCCGGTACGGCCTGCGCTGTCGGAGAGGCCGATCGAGGTTCGGCTACGCCCGGGCATGACCGGCCTCTGGATGCTCACTCCCCGGACCGAACTGACACCGCAAGACATTCACTCGCTCGACAGGACGTATGTGGAGTCCTGGTCGCTTTTCCGTGATATCCGCATCTTGATCCTGACGGCCGGCGCGGTTCGTTACGGCTGGAAAACGACCTGACCTCGTGTGATTTCCCGTCGAAAAACAAGCAAGTCGACCTTTTTCGGGGCCATTTCTGAGGGTTCGCCGAATCCCGAACATCGAAATGCCCCGACATTTCCCGGCAAGTAGAGCAATTGCCGCCCGTCCACTAGTTTGTAGAGGGGCCACGAGAGGTCGAGGTCGTTTTTGCGACCCTACAGAACGACCGTATGGGTAGCTGAGTTGTCTGCGAAGCCGTCCGCAGTGAGCCTGAGGAGGGGTAGCAGAAGTGTCGTCTGGAAGTGCGCCGTTGGAGGATGGCCTGTTTCCGCTTTCTGCTGCCCAGATGAACATCTACTTCGCGCAGAAGCTGGCACCGGACGTGCCGTTCACGATCGCGCAGTACGTCGAGATCCGCGGGCACATCGACCCACCGACGCTCATCCGCGCCACCGATATCGCCTGTCGTGACCTCGAGTCACCGGGCGTTCGGCTGACCGAGATCGACGGCCGTCCCTACCAGTGGTTCGACTCGGGCGTGCCCTACGCGATGATCTACCGGGACTTCCGCGTCCAACTCGATCCCGTCGCCTACGCCCACGAGTACATGAACGCGCAGTACCGCACACCTGTCGACCTGGTGCGGGATCAACTGATCGCGTCGGAGATCATCCAGGTCGGCGACGAGCACTACTACTGGTTCAGCCGCGCCCACCACATCGTCATGGACGGCCTCGGAGCCATCTCCGTCCAGGAACGCACCGCCGCCGTCTACACCGCTCTGCTCACCGGCACCGATGCGCCGAAGACCCGAGCCGTCGGCGTCCGCGAGATCTACGACTACGAGGCCGCCTACCCCGCGTCGTCCCGCTACGAGACCGACCGTCAGTACTGGCTCGGCCGGCTCGACGGACACAGCGACGCCCCGCGCCTCGCGCGGTCGTCCTCGGTGCCGAGCGGTATCTCGATCAGCGTCGGGGCGGAGCTCGAGCCCGAGATCGCCGACGCCATGGCCGAACTCGCGCGCCGCTACAACTCCTCCGACGTGCCCGTCGTACTCGCAGCGTTCTCGCTGTATCTCGCGAGGATGACCGACACCGAGGACGTCATGCTCAGCCTCCCCGTCTCCGGCCGCGCGACGACCAAGCTGCGCGACTCCTCCGGCATGATGTCCAACGTCGTACCCCTGCGCATCGGCGTCGAGGCCGGGGTCACCGTCGAAGAGCTTCTCCGACGCATTCAGGTCGAGCTCACCGGCGCACTCCGGCACCAGCGGTTCCGGTTGGAGGACATGCAGCGTGCCGCGGGCACCGACGTCGGCGCTGCCGCTGGTCGCGGCATTTTTGGCCCGTCGGTCAATATCATGATGTACAACAGCATAATTCGACTCGGCGACGTCGTCGGCGAGTATCGAGTGCTGTCGAGCGGTCCCATCGACGACATGATGGTCAACGTCTACCCGGGCGTCGCCGGGGCCACCACCCGCGTCGACTTCCTCGGCAACCCGGCCGTGTACACCGCCGACGAGCTCGGCTACCACCACGCACGGTTTCTCGACCTGCTGCGGGAACTCGTCGGCGCTCCCGACGGCTTGTCGGTCTCGGAGCTCACCGTCCCCGGCGCGGAGGACAGCGCAGCGTGGGGTACCACCGAGCCGCTGCTGTTGACCTCGTTGCTGCAGAAATCTGCCGTCGTTCGGTACGGCGGAATCGACCACACCGCTACCGATTTCGCCCTGAGCGCGGCGGGAGTGGCCTCCGGGCTGCCGGTCGGTACCGAGACGCGAATTGCCGTGGCGATCGGACGGTCGTATCACTCGCTTCTGGCGGCGTGGGCGGTATCGGTGGCCGGTGGGTCGTTCGTGCCCGTCGATCCGTTCGAGCCGGCCGATCGGCTGACGCAGATCCTCACCGACGCCTCCGTCGAGGTCGGCATCACCACCCGCGAGCTCGCGGCGTCGCTACCCGGGTCGGTGCGGTGGCTGGTCATCGAGGATCTGCTCGACGCGCAGCCGACCGACACAAATGCTCCGACAACACGTGTCGACAACGAGGCCTACCTCGTACATACCTCGGGGAGTACCGGGCGTCCCAAAGCCGTCAGCGTCACTCATCGCGGACTCGCGCAATTGGCAGCCGCTGTGGTGGAACGCTATTCGGTGACACCAAGATCTCGGGTGCTGCACCTGGCATCGCCGATCTTCGACGCGTCGATCCAGGAAATACTCTCCGCGTTCGCAGCCGGTGCCACGTTGGTGATCGCGCCCGCCGAGGTGTACGCGGGCAGAATGCTGGCTGATTTCATTGCCGCAGAACGCATCACCCATCTCGTGACCTCCCCGGCAGTCCTCGCGACACTCGAACCCGAGGACCTCGCGGGCATCGACGTGTTCGACGTCGGCGGTGAAGAATGCCCACCGGAACTGCGCGACCGGTTCGCGGCAGCCTCCCACCACATGCCCGCCGGCGCGTTGTCCGATCGGCAGATGCTCAACGCCTACGGACCGACGGAAGCGACCGTCCTGGCCACGCTCTCCGAGCCCATGACGGTGGGCGAACGCGTCACGATCGGTACCGCTCTTCCCGGCGTCCGCGCCGTTGTTCTCGACGCCCACCTGCGTTTTGCACCGCGCGGAGGCGTCGGCGAGCTGTATCTCGGGGGCGACGGCATCGCCCGCGGATACGACGGCCAACCCGGTCTCACCGCCTCGCGTTTCGTTGCGGACGTCGGTGGCGCTCGGTTGTACCGAACCGGAGACGTCGTGCGGTGGGCTGTCGACGGCAGTGCGCTCGAGTATCTGGGCCGCAGCGATCGCCAGGTCCAACTGCAGGGGCGCCGCGTGGAACTCGGCGAGATCGAGTCGGTCGCCGCCCGATCACCCGGCGTCACGGCGGCCGTCGCGACGGTGCACGATCAGCGAATCACGTTGTACGTCGCAGGTTCCACCGACAATCTGGACTCGCATCTCTCCGCGCACCTGCCTCGGTGGATGGTGCCGGCCCACGTCACGGTTCTCGACGCTTTCCCGATGACCGCGAGCGGCAAGATCGACAGACGTGCTCTGCCGGCGCCGGTCGTGGGCGAGGACACCGCGTACGTGGCGCCGCGGACCGAGACCGAAACGCTGGTCGCGACCGTCTTCGCCGACGTCCTCGGCGCCGGCAGCGTCGGACGCGTCGGACGCGAACACTCGTTCTTCGACCTCGGCGGGGACTCCCTCAGCGCCACGCGCGTGCTGTCCAGGCTCGGCGGCGCGGTGACGCTGCCGACGCTGTTCGATGTCCCCACCGTCGCCGGAGTCGCTGCCGCCCTCGACGCATCCGCCGATCACGGTTCGTCGCTGGACTTGCTCGACACCCAGGCTCTGTTCGATATGCCGGTGCCGAAACGGATTCCACTGTCCTACTCGCAGCAGCGCATGTGGTTCCTCAACCAGTTCGACGCGAGCTCCCCGGCCTACAACATGCCGGTCGCGCTGCGGATCACCGATGCGACCGCGAGCGACGGATCGATCGTGGTGGCCGCACTGCGAGACGTGCTCGAACGGCACGAGTCGCTACGCACGTATTTTCCGGCGGACGAGGACAGCCCACGCCAGGTGGTGAAGCCCACCGGCCAGGTGCTGGGCCACATCCCCACGTACGCGGTGCACCCGGACGATCTGGGCGGGCGCATCGCCGCACTGGCGTCGGCCGGCTTCGACGTTGCCGACGACGTGCCGATCCGCGCCGCCGTTCTGCAGTCCGATCAGGACGTGACCGTCGTGATCGTGCTGCACCACATCGCGATCGACGGATGGTCCATCGACCCGCTGGTCCGTGACTTCGCCGTCGCACATGCCGCTCGACTCGCCGGGCACGCACCCACGTGGTCGAGACTCCCCGCGCAGTACAGCCAGTACGCGGTCTGGAACCGAGCGGTCGTCGACGCCGTCGCGGAAAGCCAACTCGCTTACTGGACAACCGTGTTGGATACCGATCTTCCGCTTGCCGCGCTGCCCGCCGATCATCCACGCCCGCCGGTGCAGTCCCTGGTCACCGCCGACGTCCCGATCACCGTCGACGCGTCGGTGCACTCCGCGATTCGCGATCTCGCGAAGGCATCCAACGCAACGACGTTCATGGTGGTGCACGCAGCACTCGCCGCCACTCTCACCCGGTTCGGGGACGCCTCGCGCACCGTCGTCGGCACACCGTCGGCCGGCCGCGGCCACGAGGCACTGGACGACATGGTGGGAATGTTCGTCGGAACCGTGCCCCTGGCCGTCGACGTCGATCCCTCGTCGACCTTCACGGAACTGCTTGCCGCCGTGCGGCACAACGACCTGGACGCGTTCGCGCACACCGAACTGCCGTTCGAGCGCATCGTCGACGCCCTCGCGACGGACCGATCACTGGACCGGCACCCGATTTTCCAGGTCATGCTCGCGTTCGACAACGCACAGCACCGGTCGGTGGACGACCTCCCGATCACCGTCGTGTCGGTTCCGACGCACACCTCGGAATTCGACCTCGGACTGGTACTCACCGAGACCGCCGACGGCATCACCGGCCAGATCGAGTACGCCGCCGACCTGTACGAGCACCGGACGGTCCAGCACTTCGCGGACACCCTGCTCACCGTGCTCAGCACCGTCGCCGACACACCCGATGCGGTGGTGGGCGACATCGAGCTGGGCGACATCGAGCTGGGGCAGCCGGAGCACCCCGCCGTGGATGCACCCGTGGGCACTCTGTTGGACGTGTGGACCGACGGAAATATCGCTCTCGACGGAGCCGAGACGCTGACGTACGACGAGCTGGATCGTCGCTCCAACCGCATCGCGCGCCTGCTCATCGCCGAGGGAGTCGGACCGGAATCACTCGTCGCACTGTCGCTGGAACGCTCGGCGGACTACGTGCTGGCCCTGTGGGCCGTGGCGAAGGCCGGGGCCGCGTTCGTCCCCGTCGACCCGACCTACCCCGCAGCCCGACGCACAGCAATCCTCGACGGCATCCGAATCGGATTCGGCGGCAACGAGACCGGAATCGACTGGGTCGACGAAGCCGCTGCCCTACTGCTCAGCGACGCACCCGTCACCGACGCCGAGCGCACCTCGACGCTGCTGCCGGCGCACCCCGTCTACGTCATCCACACCTCTGGATCCACGGGCACACCCAAACCGGTCGCCGTGACGCACGGAACCGTCCACGCCTTGGCTCAGCAGGTCGTTCCGCGCTACAGCGTCGACGCAGAATCCCGGTTACTGCACGGTTATTCGGTCAACTTCGACGCCGCGATGCTGGAGCTGATCCTGGCGTTCGGTGCCGGCGCAACCCTCGTGATCGCCCCGACCGACCTGGTCGACGGTGACGCGATGGCCCAGTTCCTCACCGAACACGCCGTCACCCACTTCCTGTCCACTCCCGCAGTCCTCGCCACGGTCCCGCCCGTGGACAGCGTGACGACGGTAGCCGTCGGCGGCGACGTCCTCGGAGCGGACGTCGTGACGCAGTGGAGCCCGAACCGGCTGATGCTCAACGCCTACGGCCCCTCCGAAGCCACCGTGGTGGCGACGCTGACCGACGGCCTGACGACCGACAATCCCGTCACCATCGGGCGCCCCCTCGCGCACATCTCGGCGCACGTGCTGGACACACGGCTGCGGCCGGTGCCGCGCGGCGGCGTCGGCGAGCTGTATCTGGCGGGCGGACTGGCCCGGGGTTACGGCTCGTGGGCAGCGTTGACCGCCGAGCGCTTCGTCGCAGGTCCGGGCGGTACCCGTCTCTATCGCACCGGCGACCGGGTGCGCATCGGGGAGGGCGGCGAGCTCGATTTCCGCGGACGCATCGACACCCAGGTCCAGATTCGCGGAGTGCGAGTGGAACTGGGCGATATCGAGGCAGCACTGCGCACGCATCCCGACGTCACCGCGGCCGTCGCCGACGCACGGGACGGCCGAATCGTGGCCTGGGTCGTGGGAGTGGGCGAGCAGGACGCCAAGCTGTGGCTGCTGGACAGGCTGCCGCTGGCGCTGATGCCCACGGCGATCGTGCCGATCGATCGACTACCGCTGACCGCCAACGGAAAAGTCGACACTCGTGCCCTGGTGTCGCCCGACGCACTCGCGGGTGACGCGGTAGCTCGCACCCTCGCGGGTGACGCGGTAGCTCGCACCCTCGCCGTGGACGTGATCCTCGGTATCTTCGCCGACACCCTCGGCGGTGCTGCCGAGAACGTGAGCGTCGACGCCAACTTCTTCGTCATGGGCGGCGACTCGCTCCGCGCGGCCCGAGCCGCCACCCGGATCGGCGCAGCCCTGGGGACCCACGTGCCCGTGCGCACGATCTTCGAATCGCCGACGGCGAAGCTCCTCGGCGCATCGGTGCAGAAGCTGTCCACCGAATACGCTCCCCGGCCTGCGCTGACCCACCGTTCGGACGCGCGATCGTTCACGCAGCCGGCCCCCGCCGAGCGCCGGATCTGGCTGCAGAACCGGTACGCACCCGACTCCGCGGCCTACAACATCGCGTTCGAGCTCGCGTTACCCGACGACCTCGACGTCGAGGTACTACGAGCTGCCATCACCGACGTCGTCGAGCGCCACCTGCCGCTGCGCACGGTGTACCCGTCGACGCCGGACGGCCCGACGACCACGCTGTTGGACGCGGTCACCGTCGTCTCCTCACTCGACGAACGGCACGCCGACGCATCGGCCGCACCCGTCGAGGGCTTCGATCTGACGATGGAACCACCGGTACGGCTCTCGCTGCAGGAGCGGAGCCTGCAGGAGCGACCCCGGCAGGAGCGGAGCCTGCAGGAGCGACCCCGGCAGGAGCGGAGCCTGCAGGAGCGACCCGACAGCACGGTCAACGTTCTGACGGTGGTTGCGCATCATGTTGCTGTGGACGGGCTGTCTCTCGGTCCGTTGGCGCGGGATGTCGACACTGCACTGACGGCGCGCGGTGCAGGTTCGGCACCCGAGTTCGAACCGCTTGCAGTCGATTACGCCGACTACCGGCTGTGGCAGCAGGACGTCCTCGCCAGTGTCGCTGCACCACAGCTCGACTACTGGCGCACTGCACTGGCGGGGTTGCCGGGCTACCTCGATCTGCCGACCGGGGTCTTGGACGCCGACGCTGCGTACACTCCCGGTGAATTCCGTATCGACGCAGACACTCTCGGTGACCTACGTGGCCTGGCGCATCGCCTGGGGGCGACGGTGTTCGTCGTCGTTCACGCATCCCTCGCAGCGGTGCTGGCCGAGGCCAGCGGCTCATCGGACATCGCCATCGGTACACCGGTCTCCGGCAGGTCGCACCCTGCACTGGACGAGTTGGTGGGCATGTTCGTCGGCACCGTCGTACTGCGAACGGACGTGCAGCCGTCGACGACCTTCGAAGAATTCGTGATCGACGTGCGCAATCGCGACCTCGACGCCTTCGCCAACTCCGACGTTCCGTTCGAGTGGGTGGTCGACGCCGTGGCGCCCACCCGCACACTCGACACGCACCCGCTGTTCCAGGTGTTGCTCGCGATGGGTGAACTCGGCGCGCCGACATTGGAATTCGGTTCCACCTCCGTGACTCCCCGGCGCATCGACATCGAGAGCACGCAATTCGACCTGGAAGTGGTCGTCGAGGAAACGGTCGACGGGCTGACCGGGCGGCTGGCGTACTCGCCCACTCGCTTCGGACCGTCGGTGCCCGCTGCGTTGGCGGACAGGCTTGCGGCCGTGCTCACCCTCGTCGCGCACGATCCGAGCGTCCGGTTGGGAAGCGCCGAATTCGCCGCAGCCCACTCGTCCGCGATCGTCAGCACCGACGGCTCTGCCGAGCAGTACACGCTGGCCACAGTGTTCACCGAGGCGGCGCGTCGATGGCCGGACAACACGGCCATCCTCGACGGTGACGAGGAGCTGACCTACCGCGAGCTCGACGAGCGTTCGAACGCCCTGGCCCAGAACCTGGTTCGCCGCAGCGTGGAGCCAGGATCGCTCGTTGCCGTGGCCCTGCCGCGGTCGGCCGAATCCGTGATCGCTCTCTGGGCCGTTGCGAAGTCCGGTGCCGGATACCTCCCGATCGACACGACGCTGCCGACCCACCGGATCCGCGAAATCCTGTCCGACGCCGCGCCGATCACCGGCATCGCAGCGATCGATTCCGGCCTCGCACAGCCGACATGGCTGACGGTGGGCACCGAGTCGGACGAGAGCTTCACTGCTCGGGCCGTTCCCGTGGACAGCACCGCGTACGTCATCTACACCTCCGGTTCCACCGGAACGCCCAAGGGTGTGCGCGTCACGCACCGAGGCATCGCGGACCTCGTCGAAAGCCAGCGTGAACTGTTCGACGTGACGCCCGGCTCACGCGTACTGCAGTTCGCATCGCTCGCCTTCGACGCATCCGTCTTCGAACTGCTGCTCGCGTTCGGCTCCGGCGGAACCGTCGTGGTGGGCGCGCCCGACGTGTACGCCGGACGCGCACTGGAAACCCTGATCGCGCAGCACCAGGTGACCCACGTGTGCCTGACCCCGACGGTCCTGCAGATCACCGACCCGCACGCCACTCCGTCGGTCGAGGTCGTCATCATGGCCGGTGAAGCCACCAATGCCGCTCTGCTGCAACGGTGGTCGACAGGTCGCCGCGTGTACAACGCCTACGGACCCACCGAAGGTACCGTCATGAGCACGTGCACGGACGCTGCGCCCCCGGCCCGCCCGGTCACCATCGGCCGACCTACCCGCGGATTCACCACCGCCGTCCTCGACTCCCGGCTGCGACCGGTGGGGGAGGGCATCGTCGGCGAGCTCTACCTTGCAGGCGACGGCCTCGCCGAGGGATACCTACGTAAGCCGGGGTGGACGTCGAGCAGCTTCGTGGCCAACCCGTTCGGAACCGGACGTCTCTATCGCACAGGCGACCTGGTCCGATGGGTCGGAGGCTCACTCGAATACCTGGGCCGCGCCGATTCGCAGATCAAGATCCGTGGCCACCGAGTGGAACTCAGCGAAATCGAGTCCGCGCTCCTGCAACACCCGGGAGTGGAACAGGCGTCGGCAATCGGGCGCAGTGGATCGGACGGCAGGGGATCGGACGGCAGTGGAGCGAACGGCAGTGAATTGAACGGCAGCGGATCGCTTGCCGCCTACATCGTCGGACCGGCGCGGCCGCGCTCGGTGCGCGAGTTCCTGGCCCGCACCCTGCCCGCCTACATGGTTCCCAGCACGGTCACCCGCGTCGACACCCTCCCGACCACGCTGTCCGGCAAAGTCGACACGGCACGCCTGCCGGAGCCGGCACCGGCGTCGGATCCGAAGCTCGCGCCGACGACACCGCTCGAACACGCAGTCCATCAAGTGTTTTCCGACGTGCTGGATCTACCGGCGGACCGATTCGGCGTCGGCGACAACTTCTTCGATCTCGGTGGGCATTCGCTGTCGGTGGTGCAAGTGGTCGACGCTCTCGAAGATCGCCTGGGGCTGACCGTCCCGGTGACGGCCATGCTGACTCACCCCACCGTCGCCGGTGTGGCCGCGCAGCTCCGGACCGGGGCCCGTGACCACGGCGGCGCGTTCGACGTGCTGCTCCCGATCCGCACCGACGGCCCCGGTGAGCCGCTGTTCTGCATCCACCCCGCCATCGGGATCGCGTGGAGTTACCTCTCGTTGCTGAGCGAGACCGACAGGCCGCTCTTCGGACTGCAGGTTCCCGGCATCGCAGGCGGGGAGGATGCGCCGTCGACCATCGAGGATTTCGCGGCGCGCTACGTCGCGGAGATCCGCGCCGTGCAACCGGACGGCCCGTACCACCTGCTCGGATGGTCGCTCGGCGGCGTGATCGCCCACGCTGTCGCCGTTCAGCTGCAGTCCATGGGCGAGGAAGTGGCGCAGCTGACGCTGGTCGACGCGACCCTGACCGCACCCACCGACAGCGCACCGTTCAGCATCGCCGACCTCGCCGATCAGCTCGGCGTGGACGGCGAATCGTTCGACGAGATCCGAGACGGATTGGTCCACGGCCGCGGCGAACTCGCCTTCCTGACCGTCGAGAACCTGCGTCGCATGTACGCACCCGTCGCCGACGCGCCGCAGTGGGTCGCCGCGTACCGGCCGCAGGTGTTCAAGGGGGACGTTCTCTACTTCGCAGCACGCGGATCGCGCGGCGCGGAGCAGTGGGACGAGTTCGTCGACGGCCCGGTCTCGGTAGTGCGGGTCGACGCCGAACACGAGAACATGCTGGGTGAAGCAGGCGCCCACGCACTCGGCCGAGAACTCGGCCTGCTTCTGCCGAAGGAAGGTGTGGCGTGATGACCACCAATCTGCAGCCCTATGTGGACAACGTCCAAGCGCACTACGATCTGTCGGACGAATTCTTCGCCCTGTTCCTCGATACGAGCATGACCTACAGCTGCGCGTACTTCGAACGCGAGGACATGACGCTCGAAGAGGCCCAGACCGCCAAGATCGACCTGGCGCTCGGCAAGTTGGATCTGCAGCCTGGAATGACGTTGCTGGACATCGGGTGCGGATGGGGTGCACTCGCCAAGCGTGCCGCCGAGAAGTACGGCGTCGACGTCATCGGACTGACACTCAGCCGCAACCAATTCGACCGTGCCAGTGCCGTCGTCGCGCACCTCGACGGCGTCGAGATCCGTCTGCAAGGGTGGGAGGAGTTCAGTCCACCCGCCGGTCGAACCGTCGACCGCATCGTCAGCGTCGGAGCGTTCGAGCACTTCCGGCGCCAGCGCTACTCCGCGTTCTTCGACAAATGCCGGGCCGTGCTGCCGCCCGACGGCCGAATGTTGTTGCACACCATCGTCATGCGGCCGATCGCCGAAGTGCTGGCGAGCGGCGTCGTGTTCACCCGCGAGGACGCACACTTCGTACGCTTCATCATGCGGGAGATCTTCCCCGGCGGACAGCTCGCACAATCCGACATGGTGGTCGCCACAGCGTCCGAAGCGGGCTTACGGCTCGAACGTGAGCACACACTCGGGCCGCACTACGCGAGAACGCTCGACGAATGGACCGATCGCTTGGTCGACCAGCGAGAAGCCGCAATTGCGTTGTCTTCGAGCGAAGTTTACGAGCGATACATCCATTACCTGACCGGATGTTCGTCCAGATTCAAGGACGGACGCATAGATGTCGTGCAGTTCACCCTGACGCCGGGCGAGTGCTGATGAACTAGTGCGCGAGAAGACCGACAAGCATGAAAACATGAACACGAGCGTTGCTGGAAAAGATGAGGGAGCCCCAAGTGGAAATCCAGGACTACCTACAGATACTGCGAACTAGATGGATGGTCATCGTGGTCACGGTGGCAGTCGCAGTGCTGGGTGCACTTGCGGTGTCACTGCTGACCACACCGACCTACCAGTCGTCGAGCCGAGTGTTCGTCTCGACATCGGGAGGATCGACCGTCAGCGAGACCTACCAGGGCAACCTGTTCTCGCAGCAGCGCGTCGCGTCGTACTCCGAGCTCGTCACCGGTGAGACACTCGCCGCACGGACGATCGACGAACTGAGCCTGAACATGACGCCGGCCCAGCTCGCCTCGAAGGTCACGGCCACGTCCACCCCGGACACCGTTCTGCTCGACATCGTCGTCGTCGACACCTCACCGGGCCTGGCACGCGACATCGCCAACTCCCTCGCAACGCAGCTCACCACCTTGGTCCGTGAACTCGAGACGCCGGAAGACGGCGGAACACCCGCCGCCGGAGTGCGACTGGTGGAGCAAGCACAGGAATCGTCGGCGCCCGTCAGCCCCAAGACCACCCGCAACCTCGCCCTCGGTGCCGCCGTCGGCCTGCTGCTCGGCATCGCACTCGCAGTACTGCGCGACCGACTCGACAACACCATCAAGACCCGCACCAAGCTCGAAGCAGCGTCCAAGACCCCTCTCGTCGGAAGCCTGCCGTTCGACAAGAACCTCAAGGAGAACGCCGTCGTCGAATTCGGTGCGGCACACTCGCCGAGCGCCGAGTCCTACCGCGAGCTGCGCACCAACCTCCAGTTCCTCGAAGTCGACCACCCGCCGCGCGTCATCGTCGTCACGAGTGCCGTTCCGGCCGAAGGAAAGACGACCGTCGCCGTCAACCTCGCCCTCGCTCTCGCCGAGGCCGGCCACCACGTCGCACTCGTCGAAGGTGACCTGCGGCGTCCGCGCGTCTCCAAGTACCTCGGACTGATCGGATCCGTCGGTCTGTCCACCGTCCTGGCCAACCAGGCCGACCTGTCCGACGTCATGCAGCCCACCAAATACGAAGGCCTCGAAGTACTCGCCTCCGGACCGCTGCCGCCGAACCCCTCGGAGCTCCTCGGCTCCGAAGCATCCAGGCGCGTCATCGACGAACTCCGCGGCCGATTCGACTACATCATCGTCGACGGTGCCCCGCTGCTCCCGGTCACCGACTCCGCACTGCTGACCACCCACAGCGACGGCGCCCTGGTCGTCGCACGCTACGGCCACACCACCGAGAACGAGGTCGCCCGAGCCGTCGGCAACCTCGAAACCATCGGCGCGCACATCCTCGGCGCCGTGTTCACGATGATGCCCGCCGGACGCAAGGGCGGCGACAACTACTCGTACTACTACGAGACGGACTCGTCGATTCCTCGTCAGACCCCCAATCCAGTGACACCGGGATCGAGCGCCACAGCATGGGACGGCAGCCAGGCTGGCTCACCGCAGGCTTCCTCACCGCACGCCTCCTCACCGCAGGCCGCGCCGCCTCAGGCTTCACCACCGGTTGCGCCTCCCGCAGCACAGCCTCCGGTGACCCCGCCTCCGGCCACACCACCCGCATCCCCGTACGGAACGGGACAGCCGCCGGCCGCACCGACGTCCTACGAGGCCGGGCCGTCTCGCACGTCGACACCGCGTCCGCCGACGGCAACGCCTCCCGGAACGCCACCGGGGACCCCACGGCCACCGGCGACCTCCGTGCGCAAGCCGGGAGCACTCGACAACGGCGTTGCACCGTCGAGGCGATACAAGGAATGAAAGCGACGCAGCT
Source organism: Rhodococcus sp. 14-2470-1a (assembly GCF_002259425.1). Classification (NCBI taxonomy): domain Bacteria; kingdom Bacillati; phylum Actinomycetota; class Actinomycetes; order Mycobacteriales; family Nocardiaceae; genus Rhodococcus; species Rhodococcus sp. 14-2470-1a. The sequence goes on along the minus strand of NZ_NPFZ01000010.1, from coordinate 222,499 downwards.
CGGCGCAGCCGCCGTGCTCTCGTTCGCCGCGAGTATCGCAGTGGCATCGCCGGTCGTCGCTGCCCCCGCTGCTCTTCCTGCTCCCGCTGCTCTCGTCGGGCCGGGCACGGGATACATCACGACCGGAGGCATCGAAGACCTCACGGCGTGCTCGTTCGCGGCCGTCGGATACGACGCGGCCGGACGACTCGTCGGACTGACCGCCGGACACTGCGTGCTGTCGCCCGGCCTGCCGGTCACGCTCGTCGACAACCTCGGCGCCGGACCGGTCGGCGTGACCGTCTCGGGCCACTGGGGTCCGGATTACGGTGTCGTCGAACTCGACCCGACCAAGGTGATACCCGTGTCCTCGCGCGGCGGGATCACCGTCACCGACATCGGACCCACATTGCCCGGCCGGCCTGTCTGCAAGATCGGCGCGGCCACCGCAACCACATGCGGTACCGTCCTGGACGTCCGACCGGACACCGACATCGTCACGGGAACGCCCACGTTCTGGGCCGACTCGGGCGGAGCTCTGGTCAGCGGAACCACACTCGTCGGCATCGCCAGCCATGCCGACACCGCCCCCGTCCTGAGCCCGACGGTCTACGCATCCGCAGCCGAATCTCTGGCCCGGTTGAACACACGCGGCGGCACAGGAGCAGGATTTCGGCCGATCGGAAGCTAGACAGGCTGCCTGTGACGCTGCGTGGAACAAGACGCGCGGTATGACCAAGCTCATGCATTCAACCGAAGTATTTTTTTGTTCTCGAAACCAATCCAAGAGCATGTTCCTGCACAATCGTCCTCATGCCATCACGTACGGCGCCCCCTCGCCCACCCGGTAAGAATCGTCCCCTCCATGTTGCCGCGGTCGTCGGCCTGTGGACTGCAGTGCTGATAGCTCTCGCTGCCGCAGCCATGACAGGCAAGTTGTAGCTTCATCTCGGAAATCGAGGGAACCGTTTCACTCCCCGCTGCGTCGAACAGGAATAGAAGGCGTTTGATGCGGATGGCGGCCTGAGGCACGGCCGCCGAACCGAGGGGGTACGGATGCTTCAGGTCGATCCCGACTCGTTGCGTGCGCTGTCGTCGTCACTGACGAGGACAGCCGACGCTGTGGCATCACTCGACCCGTCGCCGCCGCTCCGGGTGGGGGTCGAGGCCATGCCTCACTCGGCGTTCGGGGCTGTAGCGGGCAACTCCGCCGAGACAGTTCTCGCCGCCTACCGCACGGCCGCCGAACGCATCCGTCAGATCGCCGAGGCCGCCGGATCGACTGCCACCAGCTACGACCGCACCGAAGCTGCGTTCCGCGAGCAACTGCACAAGTTCCTCGGCGAGCAGGCATGACCGTCTCCGTCTCGCAACTGCGAGCCTGGAATCCGGCCACCCTGACCTGTGTCGGGGACGATCTGGCACAGATCAACCTCGTGTTCGACGAGTCCCTCCGCAGCGTCACCCGCGCTGCACGCGACACCCTCGAACGGTGGGAAGGCGACGCCGCCGACATCGCCCGAGTCCTCGTCGACCAGGTCGCCGACACCCGCATCGTCGACGCCATCGACGCCTACACCGCAGTGTTCGACGCCGCCGCTCGGGAGATCGCCGCCGTCCGCCAGTCCGTTCTCGCGGTCGTCGACACCGCGCTCGCCGGTGGATTCGACGTCCTCGACGACGGCAGCGTGCGCGTCGCCGACCCCGATCTGCAGCAGCGTGCGCAGGGCATCGAAACCCAACTGCAATCCATGCTCAGCAGCGCAGTGGACACCGATTACACCTACGCCACCAAACTGCAGCGCGCAGTCGACGTGATCCTCGGCCTCCAGCCCGTCGCCGAGCCGCAGCCCTACATCCCGGAGATCCGGTCGATCCTGCCCGACGAACCCCACGACCTGGCCGAACTGTGGAGCAGGCTCACCCCCTACGAGCGAGACGGCCTGGCGGTGTGGGACCCGACCATCGGCAACCGCGACGGACTGCCCGCCGACGACAAATCCCGATACAACACCGTCCTCCTGCACACCCTCGTGTCCGACGCGCGAGACCGTGTCGCCGAAGTGGAAGCGCGCCATGCCGATTGGCTGCAGGATCGCAACCTGCCCAGTGAGAACCACGACGACGCAGCAGCCCTGCGCGACTACGCCCGATGGCTCGACGACCGCGACGCCGCCGAGACAGCCCTCGCAGGATACGACACCGTCCAAGCCGAACTCAGCCGAGCCGGAGCGCCCACCTACCTGTTGAACATCGACGAACACGGCCGAGGCGCACTGGCATTGAACAACCCCGACACCGCCCAGAACGTCGCCACCTACGTGCCGGGAGCATCCACGGTGCTCGCCTCCATCGGACGAGACCTCTCACGCGCGGAGAACCTGCTCGACTCCGCCAACATGGTCAGCGGCGCACGCAACTCGGTCATCGCATGGCTGGGATACAACGCACCTCCCACTCTGCTCGACGCCACCACGGACAGCTTCGCCGACGCCGGTGCGCCGCGGCTGGAACGGTTTCAGGAAGGTCTGCGTGCGGCCCACGAAGGCGACGCCGCGCACCACACCGTCCTCGGTCACGGGTACGGCAGCGTCGTCGTCGAACGGGCTTCGTTGGGTGACGGAGACGTCGTCGTGGCCGCAGCCGACACGTCGCTTCCTGGATCGCTCGACGCCACCAGCCCGGTCGAGGGCACCGCACGTTTCGACGGAAGCAACTACTTCGACCGCGGAAACCCCGCCCTCGACACCATCGGCCGAATCATCGCAGGCAAGGGTGCTGCATGACAGCGCTATTCGGCGCCGACGCACGAGACAGCGCACTGGACGCACTCGAGAAATCTCGACGCGCACTACCGTCGGACGTGCAGTTGAACCGCAGGCACCCCAGTTTCCCGGAATCACAGCTCGCCCTCGGCAAGTTCGAGCCCGCCTACGACGACAACACCACGATCGATGGGCCACATCGCTTCTCGGCCGCGTACTGGGTACTCGGATGCACCGGGCGGGACGCGCTGTCCGTCCTCGCGCACGCCTGGGCGGACTGGGGATGGAGCGTCGACGACCGATCTGCCGACGACCTCGGATCCGTCCGTGCAACCTCACCCGACGGCTACCGACTGATCGGCAGGCTCACCGACGACGAGCGACTCAGCCTCGCAGTGTCCTCGCCACCCTTCCCGTACGAAGGACTGGCGCAGGCAGGAACCTGACACCCCATTTACCGACCCCGCACGCCTGTTCGCGTCAGAGCAGGCGTGCGGAGTCGTCAGTAGGGGTGCTAAGTCCCGACAGCACGGCTCCACCCTCGACGCTCCGCGAATGTGCTTCTCCACAGCCCCAGGCGTTGTTTACCGTCGTGATTTCATGGCGGCCTTGTGCGCCAGGTTCGGGTCGCGGGCCAGGCGTTCGTACTCGACTGTGCCCACTCCATAGAGTGCGACGCGACCCTCACCGTCGTGGTGCGTGCCCCACCCGTAGCGCTTGCCGAGCGGGGAAGCACGCAGGCACGCCTGATCCTTGGCGAAGAACGCTGCCCGCGCTTCGTCCATCTCGCTCGGCGGAACGCCGGTTCTCGCGGCGTGAACGGCGAACAGCACGTCGTCCGAGCTCATCTCGTACGGCGCCTGCGAGAGCAGTTCGTACTGCAGCCTCGCGACCGTGGGATTCCCGCGCCCGGCGGGCGGCTCCTCGCCTTCGGTGGCAGGGCAGTCCGGGGCTGCCTCGATGAAGACATTGCGGTAATCGGTGCTCATGGCGACATCGTCACCCACCGGCAGCGACAGCGTATTGCACAATTGCGACATGGTTCGACACCCGGTGGATCGACCGATCGACGTGACCGAACGGTCCGGCGTGCTCGGTCCGGCCAACCTGCCCTTGTTCGACGCGCAGTGGTTCACGCCCGCGCAGTCCGTGCGCGACGTCGTCGACACGTACTGGAGCGTCGAGTGGAACCTGCCGGACGGAACGGACATCGATCAGCAGGTGCTCGAATTCCCCGCCGTGACGCTGAGCATCGAATCCGGCTCGGTCCCCGCACCTTTCATGCTGACCAACGTCCAACGCCGGGCATGGTCGAGGACGATCCGCGGCACAGGCAGGGTCTTCGGGATCCGTTTGCGCCCGGCAGGACTGGCCGTGCTGTCCGACCTCGACCCGTCGAATGTGGAGCAGGAGCACCCCGTCACCGCTGAGCTGGACGCCGCCCTCACCCGACATCTGACGACCATCGCGGCCGAAACATCGCCGTCGGACCGCGCCGAACGAGGAGACCGATTGATCGAGGATCTGCTGCAGAAGCACCCGATCACCGAGTCCCGGCTACTCGCGAACGCGGTGGTAGACGACCTGGCAGAGAGCGTTCGATCGAGAACCGGACCCGCCCTCGCACACCGACTCGGCGTCAGCGAACGCGCAATACAACGTGCGCTGAAGGAGACACTGGGCATGGGGCCCAAAGCAATAGCCCGACGCATCCGCCTCCAAGAAGTCGTTCGCAGACTCTCACTCCCCGACGCCGACGTCAGCGCCATCGCCGCAGCACTCGACTACACCGACCAGGCACATCTCATCCGCGACTTCAAAGGCGTCGCAGGCACCACACCGGGGCAGTACATACGGGCAATGCCTTCTCGTGGCGGGGCCGAGGGCTAGTCGATATCTCAGGGCTGCCCCTATGACGGCATCCTCGAGGTACTGCTCTGATGCTCGTCGGTAACGTCGGGGAGGTGCACGAAGCAATCGATGTGGACATCGACCTGATGGCCGGGGCTCTCATCCTGGACTCGATCGGAAACAGGGATGGAGTCCCTACCGAACGCTTTCCGACACCGCCTGATCTGGTGAAGGGAGGCCGAGGTCTGGTGGTTATCCACGCAGGTGGGCGCGGCAAAGTCCACGTAACGGTGAGAATTGGACCAGCAGCACCCGCACTGACCGACGCCGAGCGTGCGCTATGGGAGGAAACCCAAGAAGTCGCGTACGCCTGCGAGGACCCGGAGGTCTTCCTCGACGGATCCACCGGAGAAGTCGTCGCACCGTTCACACTGCCTGAAGGCGATTACCGCATCCGAGTGTTCGTTCGTGGTCGCGCGAAGTACTTCGATACCTACACAGCCCCGGACGAGGACGCCCGAGTGCATGTCGAGATGCACATCTGGCCAGCGCACGTCGAAGTGAGCGCACCGAGCTGAGAAGAGCTGGGTGTCATCGTCGGTCTCGATTAGTCTCGCACTATGAGGAGTCGAGTACTGTTCCGCGGGACGTGGTTCGCGCTCGCCGCGCTGACGATGGCGTACGCCATCGTCTCCGGACTGTCTCCGGTTGCGACAATCTCGATGTCGTGCGGGAAAATTGGCGAACTGAGCCCGTTCTACGGGAGATCCGGATTTACTTGTACGGATTCCATTCTCGACGCAGTGGGGTTGGTGCCCGTTGCGCTCCTCGGCATCTTGCTGGCGGCTCCACCTGTAATTGCGGGTGTCGCCCTGAACCGGAACGTATCACTCTGTGCAGCAGTTGCATTGGGATTCATGGCCATCTTCGGCTTGCTCAATTGGACCGGGTTCTGGGTGCTGATGTTGATGGGAGCGTTACCTGCCGCAGTCTTCGCCGCCATCGTTGCCGCACTACAGCCACATTTCCGTAGACCAGTTGCTTCTGTGTCGGACCGAGTTAATTTCGCCGATTGAGAGCTCGGCCGAAGTGGTCGTCGCAACTCGGAATCGAATCATGACGCATCGTTCAGCGGTGTACGGCACAGGCAGCGGGCTCAGGGCATGACTGTAGGCGGCACATGTCAAGTTCTGTGCCGCTGTGGGTCTGCTACCTGCCCACGGTGGGGTGGTGTCACCCGCCACCGTGGGTTCGGGCGTCGACCTATTCTCGGGCGGCCCCTGGGTTGCCTGGTTCTGGGTCGTTGGTTTCGGGGTCGCTCGTTTCAGTATCGATGGAGTCGACGGGACCGAACAGGGGGAGTTCCGGGATGGGTCGGATGTACTCGTCGGGGTGGTGATAGTGATTGAGTAGCCCACGTCGAAGTGGGTCGAGCGTTGTCGGGGAATGCCATAGCGTGCGGCCTGGATAGGGGTGGTCGGGGCCGGCCTTGGTCGTGGCCCAGTCGGTGTCCTTCGGGCCGACCAAGGGATGATGCCGATCGCATCCGAAAGTAAGGTCCTCGATGTCGGTGTTTCCACCGGCCGCCCACTCTTCGATGTGGTGGACCTGGCTCCACGTTGCAGGGCGGGTGCAGCCGGGGAAGCTGCATCCACGATCGGCTGCTATCAACACGATTCGTTGGTCCGGTGACGCCAATCGCTTGGCGCGCCGAAGTTGAAGCGGACGTTCGTCGTTGTCGAAGATGACCAAGCACTGATAGGCGTGTGACGCCATCCGAATGGCATCCCGCATTCCCACCAGGGACCCGGTTGCGGTCACCGCATGGCCCGAAGCGGCTTCGAGATCCTTCACACTCATCGTCAACACGGCTGTCACGGGAAGTCCCCTGTGCATCCCCAACTTTCCGGACGCGAGCATCTGCCGGAACACCATCTTCATCGCGTCGTGCTGCCGTCGTCCCTTGCCTCGATGATCTCGACGCGCCCGAGCTGCCGCCTCTTCATCGACCGGTTCGCCCTCAGCGGGCTGGCCATCGCCCGTGGCGTCTTTCGGAACGCTCGACTGATCAGGTCGATCGTCACAACCGTCCGCGTCATCAGGTGAGTCGACGACCGGTGGGGGATCTGCTGGATTGGCCTGTCCGGGTTTCGCCCATTTGTCGAATACGGCCTCGATGTACGCACGCAGTTCGGAGTCGACGACCATCTTCCCGCGGGACAAGCCGTCAGCTCCTTGTTCGTCGAACTGGACGTAGCATCGATCCGCGACCCGCGCGGGGTCTTCGTCGTCACCGTCGGGGTCGATCAGGTCGTACAAGCGCGAGGCAGCTGCCTTCAGGTGGTCGGGGCTGAGCTGGCGTGCCAGTTCCGCCAGTTGCGCCTCCGCTTTCTCTCGCGTCTCGATGTCGACCTTCGATCCCAGACGCCAGAAGAACTTTCTGATGATCTGTTGATGCTCCTCGTTGATCAGCCCGTCCTCCGCGCCGCGAAGAGTGTTCGGTGACAACGGTTCCAAACGCTCACCCGTGACGGATGTGCGCTCGCCGAACTCCATGGCCAAGCGGATACGTTGACCCGCTCGCGTTCCGGAGGATCGCAACAAGACGGACAGTGCTTCAGGGACCGACCCGTAGATGTCGTCCAAGCCTCGCTGGTCGACGAGATCTGCGATCCAGGTGTGGCTGTACGCGAACAACTTTTGACGAACCACTTCCATGCGCACCAGTAGAGCGCGTCGATCCGCATTGTGAAGCCCGGCTGTCTGCATGCGACCGATCTCCTCCGCGCCCCTCTCGATCATCTCGACGACCTCGCGCAGAGACGAGGGAGCGATGACAGGAACACCGTCACCGGATGCTCGCCAATGTGGCTGTGTGTCAGTGACAATCGTGGACTGAGCCATTGCTTCTGAATCTCCCCCTGAAAGCATGTGAGAAGACTATCCGGAGCCACCGACAAGGTTTCGAACATCAGTGCGAGTTCGCCCGTTATTCTTGTCGGCGCGATGCGTTCTGCCGGTACAGCTTCCGACTAGTCGTCGTGTGATCGGCGCTTCCTGAGCAGGTATACGGCGGCACCCGCTGCGAGTACGCCTGCACCCACTGCCACCGATAACACAGGTAGCGAAAACGCCAGCACGAGACAACCCACGAGGCCGATCACAGGAACGAGGCGCGCTGGGCGGCCCTCGGCGCGAGACAAGGTCGCCGCCGACGCATTGGTCACGGCGTAGTAGCAGAGCACTGCGAACGACGAGAAGCCGATCGCGGTGCGGATGTCGACGGTGGCTGCGGTGACGGCGACGACCACCCCGACCAACAGCTCTGCTTTGTGAGGTACGCCGAACCGTGGGTGCACGGCCGCCAGAACGTGCGGAAGGTGCCGGTCACGGGCCATTGCGAAAATAGTTCGTGAGACGCCGAGTACGAGGGCGAGCAACGATCCCAGCGCTGCCACCGCAGCGGTCGTACTCGCGACCGGAACCAACCAGGATCGCCCGGTGGCGCGGGCCGCGTCGGCGATCGGTGCGCTTGCTTGCGCGAGCCCCGACGGGCCCAGCGCCCACAGCAGCGCTGTGGCGACCGACGCGTACAGCACCAAGGTCACGGCGAGCGCGATCGAAATCGCTCGGGGAATGGTACGAGCCGGATCGCGGACCTCCTCACCCAACGTTGCGATGCGCGCGTAACCGGCGAAGGCGAAGAACAACAGGCCCGCACCCTGCAGTACACCTGTGGTGGTGACATCGGTCGACGAGACTTCCACCGGATGCCCGGGCGAGTGGACCAGCGATGCCACCACGACCACTACGAGTACCGTGACGACCACGGCGACGATGACCCGCGCCAACCACGCGGACTTCTGCACTCCGACGTAGTTGACGGAGGTCAGCCCGAGCACCGCCCCCGCAGCCACTGCGTGCGCGTGTTCGGGCCATGCGTACATACCGACTGTCAATGCCATTGCGGCACAGGACGCACTCTTGCCCACGACGAATCCCCACCCGGCGATGTAACCCCAGAACTCGCCGAGACGCTCACGCCCGTATACGTACGTTCCTCCCGACGAGGGATACAACGCGGCAAGCCGTGCCGACGACGTGGCGTTGCAATAGGCGACCACGGCGGCGACGGCCAATGCAACGAGCAAACCTGATCCCGCAGCCCGAGCTGCGGGGGCCAGCGCCGCGAAGATTCCAGCGCCGATCATGGCGCCCAATCCGACGGTCACTGCATCGACAAGCCCGAGTCGACGACGGAGTTCACCGCCAGGAACAGTCACAATGCAACCGAAAGACTCTCGGTGCTCGGCCTGACACGGCCGGCCGAGGAACGAGCAGGTGAGGTCCGACTCGACGCCGTTCTCATCGTAGTGAGGAGCACTTCCGCAGTGATCACTTGCCTGATCCTGCCCGAAGGCGGACCGAACTGCGAGGAGGAAAAATCAGTGGCGGGGCCTGCGAGGATGAACTGGTGATCGAGAACCCGTCCATTCTGCAGTTCCGCCGCCTCGCGCAGTCGTCGCCGTGGCGGTGGACGAGCGTCGAATTCACCCGTTCGCCTGACCGATTCGACACCGGTATCCACGCGTGGATCCGTCGGCCAGGGGCGATGCGGGTGGAAGTGAACGGCGGTCGCGTCGTCGTGCACAAGGCGAGTAGGCCGTTCGACGGTGCCATGACGCGGAGCAACAACGGTCCATTGCTGCCGGTGCAGGGACGTTGGCCGTCCACAGTGGTTCCGGTGTACGACGCCGACGGTCTCGTCGAGAGCGTGCCGCCCGAGACGCACGGCCCGTCGGTGGAGTGGGACGACCCGATGTTCGACGACTACCTCTGGGTCGCGATGCTCAACCCCGTCGAACTGGCCAGATCCGCCCACGACACGACCTCCGGCCCGACGGTCGATCTGTCGCAGTTGAGGGTGGTGACCCATCACGGCCGCACCGCGTGGGAAGCGATCGCCACCCCGACCGCCGCGTACGACCCACGATGCGACTGTTGCCCGATGCTCTCGGGAGAGTTCGTCGAAGACGAATGGATACCCGGACCACCGTCGACCGTGCGACTGGACGTCCAGACCGGGATCTGCGTTTACCTCGAAACCGAGGGATCTGCGCGGGATCTCGACATTCTGAGCGTCGACACCGCACTGCCGGATGCACTGTTCGAGAAGTAGGTCAGCGGAGAGTCCAGCCGCGCCTGATCAAGAGGCTGCCCACGAACCAGCCGACGAGCGCGCACACGACCGAAACGCCGATCACGAACAGCATCGGCGTTTCGGTCGTACTCTCGACGAAGGATGTACGACTGCCCGATTCGACGAACGCGTAGTCGGACCGGTACGGACCGTTGGGCAACGCGGACATCGCCACCACCGCGATCAGTCCGACGACGAAACCGAAAAGGGCGAGCAACCTCCGTAGATCACGCATGGAAAAAGCCTAGATCCTCGATGCCTTCGCTTGATGGACGACTGTCAACAGGAACGCGAACACCACACCCGGCAGACTGCCGAGGACGGACACCAGCGTCGGCGCGGAGGCTGCAAATGCCGACATGAAGCCCACACCCGTCAGGACCATCAGGACGATCGTGACCGACCACGACACCCAGACCCTGCATGCCGCGGCCGCCACCACGAACAGCAGGAACGGGATCGCGAGTACCGGAATCATCGACGCACCGAAATAGCTCCACAACGGTTCGACGCACCCACCCGGATAGTCGACGCCGGGCGTGGGGAGGCCCAGTTCGCAGTCCGTGATCTGGAACATCTGCCAGTTCGACGTCCACACCCCGAGTCCGATTGCCGCCACGGCCAACACGGACCACGCAACTCGAATCCCACGCATCCGGTCTGGATTCCACACAATCATCTGCCACTCAGTTCGAGACGCGGCCAGCTGCGCAGATCGCGGAGCAGCTGGCGATCGTGCGTCGACACCACCACCGCTGCCGGCGTGGCGCACAAAGCCTCCGTCAGTTCGTCGACCAACGCGGTGGACAGGTGATTGGTGGGCTCGTCCAGCAACAGAATCGTCGGCCTGTGTGACAGTGCTATCGCGAGATCGAGCCTCCGACGTTGACCGGCCGACAACTCCCCGACGCGCTTGCCCATCTCGCTGGATCGGAGAAGTCCCAGCGAGGAGACATCCGGAAAGTCCGTCACGCGACACGAAGAGTCCAGACGCGATTCCTGTTCCAGTAGAACGACTCTGCCCCCGTATGTGCGAACGGATCCCGACGTCGGTGCGATCTCGCCCACCATCGTGGCCAGCAAAGTGGATTTTCCGGAACCGTTCGGCCCGGTGACGATCAGTTTGGAACCTGCTTCGACGTGCACGTCGACCGGTGAGTCCAATCGGCCTGCCACGCAGACGCTCTCCACCACAAGGGATCCAGCCGATTCGAGGGGTGGGAACTGCAGTCGGTGCGGCGGTTCCGGGACGGGGAGCACTGCATTCTCCAGGGCCTCGCGCCGCCGGTGCACGTTATGTACGACGCCGGATGCCCGCGTGGCACGCTGATGTTTTCCTGCACCCTTCCCCGGTCGCCACCCGTCGACGAGGCGGTTCTGCGCAGTCCTCAGGGCATCCTGCAGTCTGGCGACGTCGAGCTGTTGCCGCTCGTACTCCTGCTCCCAGCGTGCACGCTCGGCAATCCGGCCGACGCGATATCCGTCGTACCCACCGCCGTGAACACGCGGCGCCCCATCGGATGTCGGATCCAGGTCGAGAATGGACTGCGCAACGTCGGCGAGCAGCGCACGATCATGACTGACCACCACCACACCGCCGTTGCGGACGCGGATCTGCTCGGTCAGAAAATCGAGACCTCCACCGTCGAGATGGTTCGTGGGCTCGTCGAGAAGAAGGAAGTCATCCGACGCGCCGAGCAAGCACGCAAGCCGCACGCGATACCGCTGCCCGACGGACAACTCGCTCAACCGACAGCTCGCCCACCCACCACCCATCGATCCGCCGACGCCCAAGGCTTGCAACGCAATGTGCACCCGCCGCTCGGCATTCCAGGCATCGAGCGCCTCCACGCGATCGAGGGCCGCGGAGTAGCGCGGTTCCACTGCGGTGACGCAGGCAGCGTCCAGTTCCGCGAGAGCAGCGTCCAGTTCCGCGAGAGCAGCGAGGGGCTCGGCGATGGCGTCGGCGACCACATCGCCGACGGTACGATCGTCGTCCGCCGACATCTCTTGCCGGGCGAAACCGATCGACCCGACGCGAGTCACGCTCCCGGTGTCGGGAAGTCGTGTGCCGGCGAGGACATCGAGCAGGTTGGACTTGCCCCGCCCGTTCTCTCCGACGATCCCCCAGCGTGAAGTGGAGGTCACTGTGATGTCCACGCGCTCGAACACGGAACGGACGGACACGGACGAAGCCGTCAATTGGGCAGGGGTGAACGAAGATCGAGGCATGAGTTCTCCAGGAGGAAGGCAGGGGGCACCGAGTCAGCGGTGTGCCCTCACACGAAGAACAAGTACATGTGAAGAATGGTAGCGGCGGCGTCCAACAGTTTTTCGACTGAGAGACTAGTGGAGCGGATCGAGTGTCACCTTCACCGAGACGGAGGATCCGTCCTTGCGGGTGACGGCGTGGCCGGTCCGGGTGGCGCCGTCGAGGTCGATGGAGATGGGGCCGCCGTCGGGGTAGAAGTTCCGCCACCAGTTCTTCTTGTCCGGCATTGCGACGCCGATGATCACCTCGTCGCCGCGGCGACGGTAGCCCACCAGGACGCTGAACTGCTTGCCGGATCTGCGGCCCGTGTAGGTGACCTCGGTGATCGTGCCCGAGACGAATCTGCCGACGACCGGCGCGTTCAACAGCGGACGTACAAGCGCATTGAACCGAGCAGCGACGCGCTGAAATGTGTTCATACCCGTGATCCTGCCTGGGAACCGACAGCCGTGCACCCGGTACTTTCGACCGGTGAGAAGACTGGACTCGCGCCGCGCAGGCATCTGGGCCGACGCATTGACGATCGTGTCCCTCGTGGCACTCGGGGTATGCGTTGCGGCCGTCGTCGACCGGGTGTCTCCGCCGAACACGGTGCAGTCCGAGGCCGCCCCGTCGTCGTTTACCCGAGAGCCCACCCGAGAGCCCACCCCCGTGCCCGAACCAACGGACACGACCTACCTCGAACCCGAGGTCGACGCGGACGCGCCCATACCCGGTTGCGACACCGTGGAACCTCCTGCCGAGTCCGCGATCCGGGGCCAGATCTCGACCAGCGTCGACACCTACGACAACCCGCAGTACCCCTGGTACGACGGCCGGCGAGCGGTGATGATGACCGACGCCGTTGCTGCCGCCTTGCCGGACAGGGTCGAGGTCCAGTTCGGCAGCCGCCGCACTTCTCTGATCTTCCAACCGATTCCCCAGTCTCCCGCTGATCCGGGTGGACCGCGGCCTCCAGGATTCGCCTCGGCGACAGCCGACATGGCACGAGGCGACACGTCGGGACTGCTCGCGGTCTCGGTCCGGAAAGGCGACGGTTCGGTGCCGTCGTGTGTGGCAGGTCAGGTCGATGAGAGAAGTGTTTCCGCGGACGGATCGGTGGTGGACGTGAACGAATCCTGGTACCAGTACGGGCCGGACAGAACGAACTTTCGCACCGTCGAGGCCTACTATCCGGACGGAACGCAGGTGACCGCGACAGCGTCGGACGCGCCCAATTTTCCGTCGACCAGGGCCGGTGATCGCGACATCGTGCTGACCGTCGCCGAGCTCGAAAAGATCGCGGAGCAACCGGAACTGCGTGTGAGTGCACCGGTCCCCGCGGACACGCCCGAGCCGACCCGTGGGTGCTCTGATTCCTTCGGTTTCGAATACGACGGACCGACCATCGACGGCGATACAGCCGGTGAGCTGAACGACGCGCTGGGAGACCTCGACATCGGTGAGTCCTTCAGCCCCGCACTGGACAGCCTGATGCTCGTCGATTTCAGTACGTCGGCAGTGTGCACGCACGTCGATGTACAGAACACGGGTGCGGACCTGACCGTCACGATCACCGGCGGGGCCGAACTCCCCGTGGTCCCCGACGTCTACGACCCGTCCTACGCCGACCGGCCGATGAGAACCGAAACTCTGGACAGCGGAGCGGTACTCGAGGTCGACGAGAACGGCTACTCCTATTCGCCTGCGCCGGAATCGGGCCCGGCTGGGGGGTCGACGCGCGTCGTGACCGTCACCTACCCGTCGGGTACGCACGTGGACGTCCGGTCGCACGCCGAGAAACCCGACGAGCCGCTCACCGCAGACGCACTCATCGCCATCGCGACTGCCGACGGGTTGGATGTCCTGTGAACGCGCACCGAAGGTTGGCCGCAACAGCTGTGGTCGCGGTGGTGGCGGTCGGTGCGGCCGTGTACCTGGTCTCGACGTCCACGAACGAGTCCGATGTGCCCTCGGTGGCCACGGCAACCGCCCCTGGCGCTGTCTGGACCGTCGACGCCTCCGATGTACTCGAAAACGAGTTCGCGACGTTCGAGGACCCCGTAGGCGGTAGGTACGGTGAAGTGTTCGGCGGTGTCGTCGACGCCGGGGACGTGCTCGTTGCCGAAGCCGGCCTCACCAATCAGGACTCGAAGAAATTCGAGCGGGCAGAGTTCGTCGGAATCGACGCGGCGTCCGGCGCTGTTCGGTGGACGACGCCTGCCGACGGGACCGGACGATGCTCGACGGCACTGCTCGACGGAAAGATACTGTGCCGCAGCGACTCGGACGTCGTCACCATCGACCCGGGCGACGGTGAGCTCACGCGTTACGGGACCCGATGGAACATACACGGCGTCGGGACCGACGGCACCGACGTCTACGTCGTCGAAGGGGACCCGGACGGCTACACCGTCCGCGTCCACAGTGGATCGTTGTCGGATCTCGACGAGAACTGGACGACCACCTACGACAACACCTGGGTCGACTCCACGACGTTCGGCGACATCGTGCAGTTCGCTGGCGGTGTCGGTGTCGGTGTCGGTGGCGGTGTCGGTGTCGCCAGGTTCACCTCGGGAACCGCGGTGTTCGACGCCGGCACCGGCGCAGCCGTGGACACCTTCGACTCTCCCGACTGCGCGCGGAGCCGTGAGCTGCGCGACGGCGACGCGTTCTTCGTGATCGGCAGACGCTGTTCGGACCTGTTCGAATTCCGTACCGATCTGGTCGACTCGGCATCGAACGTGATCGCCACTGCGAACGAGGAGGTGTGGCAGCGCCTGTCCGTCGACAACTCCCGTGCGGGAGACCCCGTCCTGTTCGACGGCAAAGCCTACGATCCCCGTACCGGTGCTCAGCTGTGGGAATTCGACGAGGAGAGCCCTGTCTCCGACCTCGCGATCATCGACGGCGTCGTCATGTGGATGTACGGCCCGGCCCGTGACCTGCGCACCGGCGCGATCTTGTGGGAACCGGACGTCGAACAACAGTCCGTACTGCCGACCGCCGCGTACGACGGATCCGCCTACACCGTCGGATGGCAGGACATTCTCGTCATCGATCCCGCCACAGGACACCGTCGGGCATCGGTGTCGCTCGACGGCCTGCTCGGTAACACCGGAGGGCGATCCGAACAAGTCGCACTCCAGGAAACCGGCGCCGGGGTGCTGGTCGTCAACGAGTCGAGGTTGAATTTGATCCGCTGAAAGCTTCAGACACGATCAGGTCAAGAATTTCGTCTGATTCGACCCAGTAACGAACAGCGGGCTCCGGAAGACATAAAGTGTCGAGGGACACGAAGGCCGCATGCGTGCGGGGGACGAACTAACACGGCTCAGGACCGGCCGGGAACTGGAATCGACTTCGAGATGAAGCTTTCTTCACTACGCGCCGCTGCACTCATCGCGGCAGGCACTCTGGCAATGACCGCTCTCGGCGGCGTCGCGACGGCCGAGCCCGCGAAGGCGCCTGCAGTCTCGTCGATCGACAAGGACGGGCGGAACTGGAACCTTCAGGTCTACTCCGCCGCGATGAACAAAGACATCACCGTCGAGGTTCAGCGCCCTCTGGACGAGTCCAAGCCCGCCCCCAACGCCTACCTGCTCAGCGGCCTCGACGCAGGCGAAGGATCGGCGAGCTGGCAGCAGCAGACCGACGCGCTCGAGTTCTTCTCCGACAAGCACGTCAACCTCGTGCTCCCCATCGGCGGCAAGGGCAGCTACTACGCCGACTGGAAGCAGGAAGACCCGGTCCTCGGCGTCAACAAGTGGCAGACCTTCCTCACCGAGGAACTGCCTCCCCTGCTCGACGAGACCCTGGGCTCCACCGGCAAGAACTCGATCGCCGGTGTCTCCACCTCCGGTACCTCGGTTCTGCAGCTCGCCGAAGCCAAGCCCGGCCTGTACGGCGCCGTCGCCGCGTACAGCGGATGCGCACAGATCGCCGATCCCATCGGCCGCCAGTTCGTGAAGTTCTCCGTCGAGACATGGAAGGGTGGTAACACCATCAACATGTACGGCCCGGACAACGACCCGGCGTGGGTCGAGAACGACCCGGTCGTCAACGCCGAGAAGCTCCGCGGAACCGAGCTGTACATCTCCAGCGGTAACGGCAACCCCCAGCCCGAGGACATCCGCTACTACACCGAGGGCAACGGACCTCAGGGTGTCATCAACCTCGGTCTCGGCATCGTCATCGAAGGCGCCACCAACTTCTGCTCGCACAACCTGAAGAACAAGCTGGACTCCATCGGAATCCCGGCGACGTACCAGTTCCCGCCGGTCGGCACGCACTACTGGCCGTACTGGGAGCAGGCCCTGAAGGACTCGTGGCCGGTGCTCGCCAAGGGCATGGGAATCTGATTTCCCTCCGACTCGGGATTGCCCCCGACCCGTCATGGGTCGGGGGCAATTTTGTGCCCGAATGCGGCAAGGTGAAGGTGTGAAGAAGTTCGTCACCGCAGCGGTGCTGCTGATGCTCGGCGCAGCAGGGCTGTTCAACGGCATCGCCCTGGTCTCCGATCCCGACGGCGGCACCCTGGGCCTGAGCGTCGACATGCTCCCCGAATGGCACACCTGGGACTACCGCTACGCAGGCGCCTTCGTGCTCGTAGCCCTCGGAATCGCACCCCTGGTGTGTGCGGCGGCCGTGATCGTCGACATCCCCGGTGCACGCGTCTTCGCCGGCGTCGTCGGCATCGTCGCCGTCGGGTGGACGCTCTGGCAGTACCTCGTTCTCGACATCTGGGCGCCCCGTGCGTACACAGGATTGACGCTGCTCGGAATACTGCTCGCCGTCGGCGGAGTCGACGCGATGGTGCGGGGGAGGCGTCGGGCCGAGCGGTGAGACGTGTTTACGGCTACTTTCTGGTGGAGATGCTGTGTGGCAGCAGGAATCGGACGTCGCACGTTCCCTCGGACTTCCCATCACGACGCACATGGCGTCCGACGCTGCCGCCGCGGCGCTCGGCGGGATCGCCAAGCTGGACGCCAGGGGAGGGCTGGGACCCGACGTGCAGCTGGTTCACCTGACCGCCGCGACACCGGCCGACCTCGAGACCATCGCACGGACACGAACGGCGGTGTCGATCAGCCCGTGGACGGAGCTGCAGGTGGGCTACGGGCTCCCTCCCATTGCGGCCCTTCGAGATTCGGGAGTGACGCTGGGGCTGTCGGTGGACAACACGGTACTGTCCGGCACCGCCGACATGTTCGAGGTGATGAAACTGACGGCCGACCTCCCCGGCGGAATGCAGACGAAACAGGGCACCGTCACCGACGCGAGCGTCCTCGACTGGGCCACGGCCACAGGCGCACGGTCCATCGGATTCGGCGACTCAGCCGGTGTACTGGCCGTGGGTCGACCGGCGGACATCATCCTGGTGGACGCCGACGCACTCAACACAGCCCCGATATACGACGCGACCAGCCTCGCAGTGCGAGCAGCCCGGCCGTCGAACGTGTCGTTCGTCATGATCGACGGGGTCGTCCACAAGCGTGACCACGAATTGGTCAGGGTCGACACCGAGGCGCTTCTGTCCGAGTCCGACCAGGCGATTCGCACCCTGCGTGACCGGGCAGGTTTCTGAGGGGGTTGTGGAACCCGGAGTGCTGATGTAGCTTGGCGGTAGTTCTCCGCCGACCGATACGGTCCGCGTCGAGGACCTATCGGGGGAAATTCTCGTTTCCCGCTCACATCGCGTTTCGCGCGAATCTCGGAAGTAGAGACTCATGACCACAGCACACGCCACACCTGTATCGAATGCGGTGTCGGAATCGGAATTACGCCCGGTCTCCGGCATCGTCGACATCCACGGCAACACAGCCATTCTACGGACCACCGGCTACCTGCCAGGACCCATCGACGTTCAGATACCGTCGAACATCCTGCGCCAGAAAGGGTTACGTACAGGCGATCTCGTCACCGGCGCCGCACGTGCACCGGAGAAAACACGTCAAAAGTTCGACGCACTCGTTCGCGTCGACGACATCAACGGCCGAGACGCCGGGGAGAAGCGCCCGAAGTTCGACGCATTGACCCCGCTGTACCCCAACCAGCGCTGCGGCTCGAAACCACTCCCGACCGCCTGTCCACCCGCATCGTCGACCTCGTGATGCCCATCGGCAAAGGTCAACGCGCGCTTGTCCAGTCACCGCCGAAAGCGGGTAAGACCACAATGGTCAAGGACATCGCCGCCGCCATCGCGCTCAACCATCCCGAGTGCCATCTCATGGTGGTCCTCGTCGACGAACGCCCGGAAGAAGTGACCGACATGATGCGGTCGGTGAAGGGCGAAGTGATCGCGTCGACGTTCGACAGGCCGCCGACGGACCACACGGCCGTCGCCGAACTGGCAATCGAGCGAGCCAAGCGTCTCGTCGAAAGCGGTGAAGACGTTGTGGTGCTCCTGGATTCCATCACCCGACTCGGGCGCGCCTACAACAACTCCTCGCCCGCGTCGGGCCGGATTCTCTCCGGAGGAATCGACTCCACAGCGCTCTATCCGCCGAAACGTTTCCTCGGTGCCGCCCGCAACATCGAGAACGGTGGATCGCTCACCATCATCGCAACAGCCCTCGTCGAAACCGGCTCCCAAGGTGACACAGTCATTTTCGAGGAATTCAAGGGCACCGGTAACGCCGACCTCAAACTCGATCGCAAGATCGCCGAACGAAGAATCTTCCCAGCCATCGACGTCAACCCGTCGGGAACCAGGAAAGACGAACTACTGATGTCGGCCGAGGAATACTCGGCCGTGCAGAAAGTCCGACACCTGCTCAGCGGCCTCGATTCGCAGCAGGCAATCGAACTACTGGTCACGCAACTCGCGAAAACTCGGTCGAACCACGAATTTCTCACGCGCGCAGTCACTGCTCGCTAGATGCGGTCAGTTCTGCCCCGGAGAGTTCTTCGCTTCCAGGAACATCTGCAGAAACGATGTACCCGGCGTTGTACTCGGCTGCTCGTCGCGTTCCTCGGGTCCGGTGTCGTCGTTGCCTGTCATCGCTGCGACTCCTGCGGGTCGAGGCTGTCGACGATGAGGTGGCCGGCACCGAGGACATCGAGGATCATGCGCACGGGCCTGGTCGGCGCGAAGATTCGAACCTCGGCGGTGGATGCCGTGACCGCGTCGACGATGACGCTGGCGGCTCCGGAGTAGATGAACGTGACAGCCGACAGGTCGACGCGGACGTCCGAGTGCTCGGAGGTGAGCTCCTCGATGCTGTCCATCAAGGGCAAGCGTGCGGTCATGTCCAGCTCGCCGGTGGCCCGGAGCACCGCGAAGTCGGAGGAGTAGGACTCGGTGTCGATCGTGAACCGAGGAGCGTGCTCCTGTGGGTCGGAAGCAAGGTCGACGGACAGTGGATGTGCTGCAGTGATCATGTTCTCTGCCTTCGCGTCGTGAGTTCGTCGAGGTCAACTCTCGCAGCAGAAGGTCTCGTAGCCGTAAATCGTTCCATCACGGTGCCATCACCGAGTGATAACGAAAAGATAACGTCAGTAGGTGGGCGCCAAATGGGCCAGGTCGGCGGCCAGTTCCCGACCCTCGTCTCGCACGTCGACGACGTCGGAGTATCCCTCGTCGGCGGGAGTCGGCAGCCCCCGCTCGGTCAGCCACGCGTCGTCGAACAGCTTGCCCAGGTATCCCCGACCCGAGTCGATGAGCAACGAGACGACCGTGTCCGTCGCCCGCAGATCGCGCGCCAACTCGACCGTCGCAGCCGCCACCGTTCCCGAGGATATCCCGACGAGCAGCCCATGGTTGCGGGCCAGCGCCCGAGCGCTGCGGAAGCTGGAGGCGTCGTCGATCCGGATGATGCGGTCGACGATGTCGGTGTCGTACGTGGTCGGCCAGTCGCCGTCGGGCATCGCGCGGCCCGCACCCTCCACGTAGTACGGAGTGACCTCGCCCGAATAGGCCGATCCGACGGGATCGGCGCCGATGATCTGGACCCGGCCGTCGGATACTTCCTTCAGATAACGCCCTGTGCCACTGATGGTTCCACCGGTTCCGATGTTGGCCACGAAGTGGGTGATCCGGCCTTCTGTCTGCTCCCACAGTTCCGGCCCCGTCCCGCGGAAGTGCGCGGCGGGATTGGCAGGGTTGTCGTACTGCGCCGAGGTCCATGCATTCGGCACCTGCTCCACCAGACGCGTCACGATGGTACGGGCGTTTCGAGGATGGCCGAGCGGATACTGGGCGCTGGTCAGGACGATCTCCGCCCCGAACGCACGAAGAACCGAAATCTTCTCCGGCGACACCTTGTCCGCCACCACCAGGATGGTTCGGTACCCCTTGGCGGCCGCGATCATCGCAAGACCGGCGCCGGTGTTGCCCGACGTCGCGTCGATGATCACAGAATCGGGGGTCAACGCACCCTCGCGCTCGGCGTGTTCGATCATCGACGCCGCGATTCTGTCCTTGGCCGATCCTCCGGGATTGACGAACTCGACCTTGCCCAGAAGTGTTGCCTCGGTGCTGGATCCCAGTCTTCCCAGGTCCACCAGAGGTGTGTTTCCGATGAGGCCCAGGACGGATTCCGACGGTGCTGTCGTGATCACCTGGTCCGCTACGAGATCCGTGATGTCGTCCACCTCCATGACGTTCGAGGCCGAGCTGGTCGACGCTGCGACAACGGCCATCGCACAACGTAACCCCTTCGATCACGGAATTCACGAGTTCCACTCAGCATGATTCCAGAGCGTGTAACGCTCACCATGATTTCATCCCTTGCCTTCGGACGGTCGCGGCGAACGTGCAGGTAGGAGGCCCGAATTCGCATCGTTAAGTTGTAATTGACCATTTCGGTAGATGAACTTCGTTGGTATTCGCGGCGACGGACCCCACACTGAGTGCGTTCCCCCGGCGATGCCACGAATCATCCTGAAAGGGCCAGAAATTCCTCACATGACTCACGAATTCGATCGACGCCGCTTCCTCGGTTTCGGGGCTGCGCTGGTCGGTACCGGGTTTCTGGCTGCATGCGGCGGCGCCACCACTCCGACCGGGAGTGCTGCGGCATCGGGTTCCCCGACACCCGGCGGTACCGTCACGTACCTCAACGAGAAGTTGATCGACGGATACCAGCAGCAGAGCACCGGATCCTGGCATGTGGCGCAGGTGTGGAACCAAGTGGTGGAGAGGCTGTTCTACTACGACGCCGACGGCGCGTTCCGTCCGCACCTGGCAACAGGATTCACCGAGAACGACGACCGCACCGAGTTCGGCCTGACCATCAGGCAGGGCGTCACCTTCTCCAACGGCGAGAAGCTCGACGCCGCCGCGGTGGCGTCGAACCTGAACCTGTTGGGCACGGGAGACAAGGGGCGAGGAGTCCCGAGAGCCGCGTACTTCCCGCCCAGTTACGACGTAGCGGAGGCGACGGGTGAGTACGACGTGACGATTCGCCTGACCGAACCGTTCGGTGACTTCATCCAGAAACTCGGGGCGTGGACGACCGTCGGAATTCTTGCCCCCGCGACGATCGACGCCGGCCTCGCCGATCAGTCCGATCTGAGCAAGATCTTCGGGACCGGGCCGTTCGTCGTCGAATCATGGCTCCCGAGCAAGGAGGTGGTGCTACGCCGCCGAGAGGACTACTCCTGGCCGCGCAGTGATACCGCGCACGACGGCCCGGCCTACCTCGAGAAGATCACCGTGCAGCAGGTGATCGAACCCTCGCTGCGCGGAGGATCCCTCCAGGCAGGCCAGGTGGACATCATCCACTACGTCCAACCGACCGAGGAGCCGTTCGTCGCCGACGGATTCACCCTCATCGCGCCGACGTTCTTCGGCAGCGTCTGGGGTCTTCAACTCCGCCTGACCGCAGCACATCTCGACGACATCCGAGTGCGTAGAGCGCTCACCCACGGCGTCGACCGCGCCGACATCATCGCCACCAACTACCCGAGCGGGGCATGGACCGAAGCGAAGTCGACGTTCAACGAGATCGTGCCAGGGACATTGGATCTGCGCGACAGATTCGCGTACGACCCCGACCTGTCGAACCGTCTGCTCGACGAGGCGGGGTGGACGGACCGCGACAGCGACGGATACCGCGTCAAGGACGGCGAGCAGCTGAGCCTGCTGATCTACCCCTCGGTGTTCATCACCACCTCCGAGGCCGACCTGCAGTTGGTCGCCCAGCACTGGCGTCGGATCGGGGTTCGGCTCGAGATCAAGGGCACCGACTTCTCCAACTACAACACCGTGACGGCCCAGCCGGACGTGCCGCTGTACGAGAACCACTGGCTTGCAGGCAGTCAGAGCGAGATGTGGCGGTGGTGGCACAGCTCGCAAGCCAATCAGTTCAAGACCCCGGGCGAGGAACTCGACGGCCTGCTCACCACGCTGGTGCAGGCGACATCGGAGCCCGCGCGCATCGACGCGTCCAAGGCGGTGCAGGAGTACGTGATCGACAACGCCCTGTACATACCGATCCACGAGTTCCGTCAGACCTGGGGCGCCGCGAACCACCTGAAGGACCTGAGTGTCGACGGTCTCGGGCTGATCAACTTCTACGACGCCTGGATCGACGAGTCGAACCGGCGAACGACGTAAGGACTTCATTCTCTTGTCTCACACGACGCGGTACGCGCTCTCGAGAATCGGGCAGGCTCTGCTGACGGTGTTTCTCGTCTACATCGTGGTGTTCGTCATCGTCACGTTGCTGCCGGGCGATCCCGTGTCCGGCAGGCTGAGCAACCCCGAATACGGATACACCGCCGACGAAATCTCCGAGATGCTCGTCTACTTCAACCTGGACCGCCCGGCCTGGGAGCAGCTGTGGGTGGCGCTGGAACGACTGCTGCACGGTGATCTCGGCCTGTCGTATGCGTCCAACCTTCCGGTGTCGACGCTGTTGTGGTCGGGAGTTCCGTCCACCCTGCAGCTCGCGGGCACTGCATTCGTCATCGCGATCGTGTTCGCAGCCGCCGTCGCCGTCGGCGCGTTCTTCCTGCCGACGAGATTCGGCGGCGGGGTACTTCGAGCATTCCCGTCGCTGTTCCTGTCGCTGCCCAACTTCCTGATCGGGCTCGTCGTCATCAACGTGTTCTCCTTCCAGCTCGGACTGTTCGTACTCAGCGACTTCCGCAGCGTGGACTCGCTGATCTACCCGGCCGTCACCCTCGCCATCCCGGCGTCGGCGCCGATCGCACAGGTGTTCATCAGCGCGCTGGACACCGCGCGGTCCGAGCAGTACGCCACCGTCGCCGTCTCCAAGGGAATCGGCAAATTCGAATTGCTGACCAGGCACCTGCTGCCCAACGCGGCGCTGCCGACCTTGACGATCACCGCGATCATCGTCGGCGATCTGTTGGGCGGGTCGATCATCACCGAAGCGATCTTCGGCCGAAACGGCGTCGGCAGCGTCGTCGAGAAAGCCGTCGGCGAGCAGGACGTTCCGGTGTTGCAGGCGGCCGTGGTACTCGCGGCGGTGCTGTTCCTCGCGATCAACCTCGTCGTCGACCTCGTGTATCCCGTCCTGGACCCGCGCCTGCGTCGGACGGTGACGGCATGAGCATCCTCGACCGCCCACGCACCGCCACCGTCACGGGAGCGGTTGCCGTGCTCGGATCCGCCACCAAGGCACGCAACGGCTACACCGTCGCCGCGCTGCTGTTCGTCCTGCTGATCGCGGCATGGGCGATCGCACCCGGCCTGTTCACCAGCCAGGACCCATACCTCGGGACCACCGCGGACAAGTTCCTGCCGCCGTCCTGGAGCCACCTGTTCGGCACCGACCAACTGGGCCGCGACATTCTCACCCGCGTCATCCACGGCACTCGGTCGGCCGTACTCACCGCATTGCTCGCGGTGGCCATCGGATCGGTCGCGGGCAGCATCGTCGGGCTCGTCGCCGGATTCTTCGGGCGCGGCGTCGACGCCGTCCTCGGCCGCGTGATCGACACCTTGCTCGCGATCCCCGGCTTCCTGCTGGCCGTCATCGTCGTCGTCTCACTCGGGTTCGCGAGCGTCAATGCCGCCATCGCCGTGGGTATCTCGTCGATCGCCGTGTTCGCCCGGCTCATCCGTTCCGAAACGCTCCGAGTGAAGAACTCGGCCTTCGTCGAATCCTCGAAGCTGATCGGCGGAGGCACGCTGACGGTCCTGTTCCAACACGTACTCCCGAACGTGTATCGATCGGTGCTGGCGCTGGCAGTCCTGCAGTTCGGGCTCGCCATCATCAACGTGTCCGCCCTCGCGTTTCTCGGCTACGGCAACCCGCCACCCAGCCCGGACTGGGGACTGTTGGTGGCCGAGGGGAAGGACTTCTTCTACCGGTACCCCTGGTTCGTCTACGCCCCGGGCGTCGTGATGGTGGCGTCGGTGCTCGCTCTCCAGCAACTCAGCAAGTCCATCGGAAACAAGGACAGGTGACATGACGGCAACGGCGGAACTGCGCGAGAACGCCCACTCGATCTCGGACCCGGCACCACTGCTGGCCGTCCGTGATCTCGCGGTAGCGTACGACGGCAACCTGAATCACCCGACGGTCTCGGGTGTCTCGTTCGACGTTCGAGCCGGAAGCACGGTGGCGATCGTCGGCGAATCGGGATCCGGCAAGTCGACGGTCGTCGGCGCCGTTCTGAAACTTCTCGGCGACCGCGTTGCCGTCGGTGGGACGGTCGAGTTCGGAGAGAGGGACATCCTGCGGCTGCGGGAGCGCGACTTTCGACGAATCCGCGGACGGCGCATCGGGTTCGTGCCGCAGGATCCCACGGCGTCGCTCAATCCGGTCCGGCGGATCGATCGCCAGATATTCGAGGCGTTCCGATCCTCCGGCCTCCCGGAATACGCACAGCCGAGGAACTTCCACGATCAGGCTGTCGCACTGCTGGATTCGGTGGGGATCCCGACGCCGGAGCGGGCGCTGCACTCGTACCCGCACCAACTGTCCGGCGGTCAACTGCAGCGCGTGCTCATCGGTATCGCGATCTCGCAGCGACCTGCGTTGATCGTCGCGGACGAACCGACGTCGGCGCTCGACGTCACCATCCAGAAGACGATCCTGGACCTGATCGATCGGTTGAAAACCGAGCGGGACCTGTCGGTTCTGCTCATCACCCACGATCTGTCACTCGCCGCCGAGCGCGCGGACACCGTCGTGGTGCTGAACCGAGGCAGAGTCGAAGAGTCCGGAACGTCGGCGGAGGTCCTGGCCGATCCGAAGTCCACGTACGCACGGAACCTGATCGGCGACATTCCCAGCATCGACCCCGATCGATTCGCAGCGGCGAAGGCCGAACGCGCCCTGCCTGATACCGAACCCGCCCTGTCGGTCGTCGACATCCACAAGGCCTTCGACGTCGGTCGGCACCGCATTCAAGCTCTCGACGGTGTGTCCTTCGAGATCCCGGCAGGCCGGACGCACGCACTCGTCGGCGAATCGGGTTCCGGCAAGTCGACCCTGGCCAGGCTCGTCCTGCGACTGGAGGAACCGGACGCTGGACAGATAGTCGTGGCCGGACAGGACATCTCCCACCTCGGTACACGTGGACTGCGTGATGCCCGCAGGCACCTACAGCTGGTGTACCAGAACCCTTTCCACTCGCTCGACCCGACGTATTCCGTGGAGCAACTCGTGGCGGAACCGCTCGTGCGGTACAAGATCGGTTCACGAACCGGGCGGAGGGAACGCGCGGTCGAAGTACTCGATCTCGTCGGACTGGACCAGACGTTCCTGCGCCGAAGAATACGCGCGCTGTCCGGAGGCCAACGACAACGAGTCGCCATCGCCCGGGCACTGAGCCTGAGCCCGAAAGTACTGGTGCTCGACGAACCGACGTCCGCGCTCGACGTCACCGTGCAGGCACAGATCCTGCAGGTGTTGATCGAGCTACAGGTCAGGCTCGGCGTCAGCTACCTGTTCATCTCGCACGACCTGTCCGTCGTACGCCAGCTGTCGGACACGGTCACCGTCCTGCGCCGCGGAGTCGTCCAGGAAGCAGGCCGCACCGAGGACGTGTTCTCGGCGCCCACCAGCGAGTACACCCGAAAGCTCGTCCGATCGATCCCCACCTGGGAGCCCAACGAAAAAGGAGACACAGCATGACCGCTTCACCGGACACAGCCGTAGGCCTGGACGTAGTTCCCGTCGCCGGTTACATCGGCGCGCAGATCACCGGCGTCGACCTCCGTGACGACCTCGACGACGCCACCGTCACCGAGATCCAGGGCGCCTTGAACCAGTACAAGGTCGTGTTCTTCCGCGACCAGCAGATCGGGCACGCCGAGCAGGTCGCGTTCGCCCGCAAGTTCGGCAAGGTCACCCCGGCTCATCCGCACGAGGAGAACCCGCCGGAAGGATTCCCGGAGATCCTGCCGATCGACAGCAGGCGCTACGACAAGAACCTCGGCCGCAAACGCACGTCCTACGACCACAGCTGGCACACCGACGTCACCGCCCTGATCAACCCGCCGGCAGCGTCGATCCTGCGGGCGGACATCCTCCCGCCCTACGGCGGTGACACCGCCTGGGCCAACCTCGTCGCCGCGTACGAGAACCTACCGAAGGAACTGCGGAACTTCGTCGACACACTCGACATCAAGCACCAGTTCCAGGCACGAGCAGCCGCCGGCAGCCAGCGCGACCGAAAGATCAAGGAAGCCAACCTCGTCGCGTACCACCCGGCTGTTCGAGTCCACCCACTGACCGGCGAGCGTGCGCTGTTCGTCAGCCCCGGATTCACTCGCGGCGCACGCGAAATCCGCGGATTCACCCCGGACCAGAGCGAGCGGCTGCTCGAGTTGCTGTGGGCCGAGGCGTCGAAGACCGAGTACACGGTCCGATTCCAGTGGAAGCCCGGCAGTGTCGCGTTCTGGGACAACCGCGAAACCGCTCACCTCGCGATCGCCGACGCCGGACACCTCGGCCACGACCGAGTGCTCTACCGCGTCACGCTCGAAGGGGACGTACCGGTGGGTGTCGACGGACGACAGTCCGAGGCAGTCTCGGGAGAGCCGTTCCACGGCGCATGAGCCGGTACCTGCGCTTCACCACCAATCTCATCCCGGGCGCTCTGCAAGGGCCGGGCGCGACGCATCCGTTCGTCGACATCGACGACTTCGTCCGCTCGGCTCGACTCGCCGAGCAGGCGAGGCTCGACGCGGTGTTCTTCGCCGACTCGCACGGCATTCCTCCCGGCGGGCGCGGCTTCGCGTACCTGGATCCGCTGACAGTGCTGCCGGCGCTCGCCCGGGAGACCGAGCACGTCGGTCTCGTCGCGACGGCGTCGACGACCTACTCGACGCCGTACGCGCTGGCTCGGTCGATTCTGTCGCTCGACCACATCTCCCACGGCCGAGCCGGCTGGAACATCATCACCACGATGGACCCGACCGTCGCGCGGAACTTCGGCGGCGGCGAACCACCGCCGCGGGAGGAACGGTACCGTCGGGCCGACGAATTCACCGAGGTGGTTCTGGCGCTCTGGGATTCGTGGCGCGACGAGGTCACCGAGGACTGGGACCTGGAGAATCTCCGACGAGAGCCCGTCGACCACGTCGGCGAATTCTTCTCCGTCGCAGGCCCGTTGCAACTACCGCGTTCCCGGCAGGGCAGACCGGTGCTGTTCCAGGCGGGTGGGTCCGATCGAGGAATCGAGACCGCAGCCAGATTCGCCGACGCGGTGTTCTCGGTGGGCCTCACGGAAGACGCGTCCCGGGACTACCGCGAGCGACTGAACAAGGAGACGCGAAACACCCGCGGTGGATCCGAGGGCGTCCTCGTTCTGCCCGGCATCTTCTTCTCCGTCGGAAGTACCACTAACGAGGTGGATCGCCTGCTGCACGACGCCGAGAACGCACTCGACGGAACGGATGCGCTGCACCGCTTCGCATCCAGATTCGACCTCGACCCGGACGAGATCGACCTCGACGGACCGGTACCACCCCAGGTGGCGGTCACCGACACCACACGATCGATCGGCTTCGCCCAGGGCGGAGCCGATCTCGCCCGCAGCAACCGCGAACTCACGCTCCGCCGATTCATCGTCCTCGGCGGAGGCGGTCATCGCCGGGTCTTCGGCACCCCCGAGTCCATCACCGACGACCTGATCGGGTGGACGGAGCGCGGCGCGGCCGACGGGTTCACGGTATTCGTGGAGTCGTTGCCGCAGTTCGCCGACCACATCGTTCCGTTGCTGTGGGGACGCGGAGTACACCGCCGCGAATACTCCGGAACCACGCTGCGAGACAACCTCGCACAACACTCAGGCTGACATCGCGACCGACCGATCGACAACAATCAAGGAGAAGACATGACGGACACATCGACACGACAGCTCGGCACCGACGGACCAGTGGTCTCGCGGACAGGCGTCGGCTTCATGAGCTTCCGCACCGGCTCCGGCCCCGAGGACCTACGTGCCGCCACCGACGTCGTGGATGCGGCACTGGACTCCGGCATCACGTTCTTCGACACCGCCGACGTGTACGGACCCGAACACAGCGAGATCCTGCTCGGCAAAGCGCTGCAGGGTCGACGCGACAAGGTGGTCCTCGCAACCAAGTTCGGCAACCCGCTCGACCGCGAGACCAATCCGAACGCGAAAATCGACGGCAGCCCCGAGTACGTCCGGACCGCCATCGACGCGTCACTGCGACGGCTGGACGTCGACCACGTGGACCTCTACTACCTCCACCGCGTGGATCCGACGGTCCCCATCGAGGACACCGTCGGCGCGCTGAAGGAACTCGTCGACGCCGGCAAGATCCGCCACATCGGACTGTCCGAGGCAGGACCGAACACCATCCGCCGCGCTCACGCCGTACACCCGATCGCAGCGATTCAGAGCGAGTGGTCACTGTTCAGCCGGGACATCGAGACATCCACCGTGCCCGTCGCGCGAGAACTGGGCATCGCGCTGGTGCCCTTCTCCCCGCTGGGACGCGCGTGGTTGACCGGCGCAGTGCACACCAAAGAGGACATCAAGGGCAGGTTGGTGGACCACCCCCGCTTCGCCGACGAGAACTTCCAGACCAACAAAGGCCTCGCCGACGAGGTGGTCGCGGTCGCAGCCGATCTCGGTGTGAAACCGTCGCAGGTGGCGTTGGCGTGGATTCTCGGACGCGGCGACGACGTCGTGCCCATTCCTGGAACGCGGCACGCCGAGTACGTCCGCGAGAACGCCGGTGCGCTGGCGGTCACGTTGACGGCGGATCAGGAAGCCAGGCTCGCGAAGCTGGCCGATCAGGTGGCGGGGCATCGCTCGATTCAGCCGGAGAACCTGGGCACCGAAGCGCCCCTTCCTTCCTGACACCCACGCGCACGACGAAACGGAGAACCTTCACGTGAGCCGCGAATTCCTCTGGTACATCCCCAACACGACCTCACCAGGCCACCGAGGCGACGACACCGTCGACGGCTGGGGGACGCTCGAATTCTCCGTCGAGCAGGCTCTCCTCGCCGAAAAGCACGGCTGGGGAGGAGCATTGATCGGAACGGGATGGGGGAGGCCGGACACCTTCACCGTCGCCACGGCTCTCGCGGCGCGGACCGAGAACTTCACCCCGCTCATCGCGATCCGGCCCGGGTACTGGCAGCCCGCTCACTTCGCGAGCGCAGCAGCGACGCTCTACTCGCTGACCCGAGGTCGGGTGTTCGTCAACATCGTCAGTGGCACCGACGATCTGGGAGCCTACGGCGACGGTGAATTCGACAAGTCACGACGGTACGACCGCACGCGGGAATTCCTGAAGATCGTGCGCACGTTGTGGGCCGAGGAGAACGTCAGCATCGACGGCGAGTTCTGGCAGGTGGAGAACTCGACCGTCGTTCCCCGGCTGCCCGACGGTGGCCGACCCCGGCTGTACTTCGGTGGCGCGTCCGCTGCCGCGGAGGAAGTCTCGGCCGCCGAGGCCGACGTTCAACTCTTCTGGGGTGAGCCGCTCGACGGCGTCGCCGAACGCATCGACCGCCTGAAGGTGTTGAGCGACAAAGTGGGACGAGAACACGAACCACTGCAGTTCGGTCTTCGCGTCACCACTCTGATCCGTGACACCGCCGAGGAAGCGTGGCGGGACGCGGAAGCCAAGGTGGCGCAGATGGCGGGCCGGAAAGATCCGCTGCGCCCGGCCAATCCTCGGGACGCCACCGGACAGCAGCGGCTTCTGGACCTCGCGGAACGAGGCGATGTTCTCGACACCAACCTCTACACCGCGCCGGGGAGGCACGGCGGAGGCGGAGCCGGAACCACCTGGCTCGTCGGAACGGCAGCAGAAGTCGCGGCGGCCCTGGAGCGCTACGCGGACCTTGGCGTCAGCCACTTCGTGCTGTCCGACACCCCCTACGCCCGAGAGGTCGCGCGCATCGGCGACCAGCTGCTGCCGCTGCTCACCTAGGTGGGTGGATCGGTGTGAACGAAAGCCGTGAACGGTCAGATGGGCCGATAATTCAACGCCCGGAACCACAGTGCGTACAGCGGCCGACGACGAGCTCCGAGCACCGTACGAGGCTTCGAGCGAGCAGTCGCCGACTTACCGATCACCGACGGACTCGGGGCCCACGACCATCCGCGCCCCGTCGGTGCCAACTGCTCGGCAAGGTTCTCGATCACGGTCTCCGCAGACGAGTAATCCGGCAACGGACCGGTGAACGCGCCGAACGCCGCCGACATCGAATTGCACAACTGAATGGAGATGTTCGACGGTGGAGGAAGGATGAAATGCAGATGCGCACGCGCATGGGTGCGGCACAGTGCCTCGAGCACCTCGCCGGACCACCCGTCGGACTCCCCGCCGGCGGACAACAGGACGGCCGTGATCGACTGCGCGCTCTCCACATCAGGGAGAGTCGACATGCCGTGGTCCGAGTTCATGGCGTCAATAGTGGACTATCGAGACGATTCGGGTGAGCTATTCGCTCGACGCGATTCTTACGCGCAGACCGGCGGCATCGGCCACCTGATCTGCCATGATCCTGGCCGAATCGGCCGTCGGATGGATTCCGTCGAACGTCGCGCCCGGTCGTGTCAGCGTCGACGCGAAATCGACGAGGGGGATCCCACGCTCAGCCGCAAGGATTCTGATCGCAGTGTCGAGACGATCGTCCGTCGCAGATCTCGACCGCGGCACCGTCGTCAGTACAACCGTCTCGATATCGCGCGCCTTGTCCAGGATGAAACGAAGATTGTCCATGGTCTGCTCGAGCGGCACCCCGCGGGCCTGATCGTTCGTGCCACCGCCCACGACCAGTACCTGGGGTTCCGCGTCCAGGACTTCGTCGATACGGGCCCGGATCTGAGCCGTCGTCTGCCCTCGTCGACCTGCATTGATTGCATCGGCGCCGCGTGCGTCCGCCCCGCACACCAGATGGGAATACCACGAGGTGTCACCGTGGATTCCCCACCCGACGGCCGAGTTTCCCTCCGCGATGGAATCGCCGAGAGCGGCGATACGAACTCCACTGTCGGAGGTACTCCAGCCGAAGCACTCGGCATTCCATACGTACAGCGCAGGCTTCCTGAGTGGGCCGAGGAGCAACCCCGCGACGATCACCAGCAGAACTCCGCCGGCGAGGAGAATGCGATACCGCCGCGTCTTCAGCACGCCCGAATTGTGCCGTACGCACTCAGCGAGGTGACGTCGGAGTCCCGCCCGAGCTGCCCGTCGACGGCAGCTGATCCGGAACGATCTGCAGTCCCGGAGGCGGACAGTACGTGTGATCACACAGGTCGAAGCCCCGGTCGCTCAAATTGGGGACCGCTTCGGGATTGACGAAGATCAGACCGTCGGGAGAGGTGCAGGACACCGGCCCACACGTCGTGCCCAGCGGGAATCCTCGCGAGTCGATCGGGTTCGGAGGCGGCGTCACGGGCTCGGGCGGATCGAAAGAGGCGACCGGCGGCGGATCGTAGGTGACGTCCTGCGGTTGCGTCGCCGGGTCGTACGACGGTGGCTCGTACGACGGTGGCTCGTACGGCGGCGGCTCGGACGCCGAGGCAATGACACTCGGTGGCACCAACAGGGGCGTCGTCGCCTCGGCGGCAGGTGCAGGCGGCGGCACCGAACTGGTGGACGTGCTGTCCGCGGCCGCGGTCGTGGTGGGTGCCGCGGAACTCACCGGCGTCGGAGCCTCGGCGTCGGCGGTACATCCGGCGAGCAGCAGGGCCGCAGCCCCCACCGAGACAGCCGCGCTCACCAGGGCAGCAGCGTGCCTGGGTGCTCGGCTGCGGTTCGGCATGTCCCTCCTGGCTCGGAATGTGTCTGGTTCATCGGGAGTAGGCGACAATTCATTACCGAACTTCCCGGTCCGATAACGGTACCCGAGGCGTCGCCCCAGCGTGGGGCCCCTGTCGACCGCGCGTGTCCGCAAACCGTCGGCCCGCCCGCGAGCCGCGCTCGATCCCGTCGAGTCGCTCATTTTCTTCGATGAACCCGACCGCTCGACGGTCCGGCGACCACGGGAGCGGGCAATTCTGCTCGAGCTGATTTTAAGTGCGACCGGCGTTCCGCGAAGCGTCCCCGAGGTCGGAATCCCTGCAGGTGAACGGGCCACGATCCCGTTTTCGCGCGCACCGACCCTACACCCGCCGGAGGGGTAAAACCCCGCGAAGGCGGGGAAATGTCGGTAACGTCCCCGAACTGAAACCGGCAGCACTGTGTTCGGTGAAATACGCGGCTGCAAAAGGGAGATACGCGTGGATTTGTGGAACTATCTTCAGGGGCGGGGGCAGTTCCTCTCCTTTCTGACGTATCAGCATGCGTCACTGGCATTTCAAACTGTTCTCGTCGGCAGTCTCGTCGCGATAGTCGTCGCGGTCGCGGTACACCGACTCCCGTTGTTCTCGGCTCTGACATTGACGAGCAGTCGAGTGGCACTGACCATCCCGTCGCTCGCGTTGCTGGCACTGCTCATCGTCCCGTTCGGGCTCGGCGTGGTGCCGTCGTTCATCATGCTCGCGTTCTTCGCCGCGATGCCCGTGATCGGAAACGCGATCGTCGGACTGCGATCGGTACCCGACGCGACCATCGAATCCGCCCGCGGAATCGGACTGTCCCGCTGGCGAATTCTCGTCTCCGTATCGCTACCGATCGCGTGGCCCGTGATTCTCACCGGCATCCGCGTGTCCACCCAGATGGTCGTCGGCGTCGCCGCGATCGTCGCCTACGTCCTCGGACCCGGCCTCGGATCGCTCATCTTCAACGGACTGTCCAGGCTCGGCGGAACCAACTCCGTCGAAATGGCAGTCACCGGAACCGTTCTCATCGTCGTCATCGCATTGGTGTTCGACGCCCTGCTCGTCCTTCTCGGGCGCCTCACCATCTCGAAGGGATTGTCATGACCGACACCGACCGCACCGTCTCGGGTGCTTCGATTCGGCTCGACGGCGTCGTCAAGCAGTATCGTGGCCAGACCAAGCCCGCCGTCCAGAAGATCGACCTCGAGATCGAAGCCGGACACATCGTCGCCTTCGTCGGTCCGTCCGGCTGCGGCAAGACGACGACCCTCAAGATGATCAACCGGCTGATCGAGCCCACCGAGGGCAGGCTCTTCATCGGCGACCGCGACGTCACCGGCGAGGATCCCGACAAGCTGCGTCAGTCCATCGGATACGTCATCCAGGCAGGCGGACTCTTCCCCCACTGGTCGGTGCAGAAGAACATCGGCGCCATCCCCCGAGTGCTGGGCTGGGACAAGAAGCGCATCGCCGAGCGCACCGAATACCTCCTCGACCTCGTCGGCCTCGACGCGGACACCTTCCGAGACCGACTCCCCAAGGACATGTCCGGCGGACAGCAACAGCGCGTCGGCGTCGCACGTGCACTCGCGGCGGACCCACCGGTTCTGCTGATGGACGAGCCCTTCAGTGCCGTCGACCCCATCACCCGAGTCCGCCTGCAGGACAGCCTCATCGCGATCCAGCACGAAGTCGCCAAGACCATCGTGATCGTCACCCACGACTTCGAGGAAGCCACCAAACTCGGTGACAAGGTGCTCATCCTCTCCGAAGGCGGAAAGATCGAGCAGTACGCCACCCCCGAGGAAATTCTCGCCAAGCCCGCCAACGCCTTCGTCGAAGAGTTCATCGGCTCCGGCGCGACGCTTGCCCACCTGACGCTCTCGAGGGTCAAGGACGTCGAACACGAGCCCGTCGTCACCGCACGCGTCGGCGACTCCTCGCAGGAAGTCATCGGCCGCGCACGCGCCGCAGGCGTGACCTGGATCGTCGTCGTCGACGAGCACGGCAAACCACGGTCCTGGCCATCGCTCGACGAAGTCGCCACCAAGGACACGGTCTCCGACTACATCGACCCGCGCCTACCCGTCGTCGCACCGTCGTCGACGCTCAACGACGCACTCGACGTCATGCTCGCCGCCAGCCAGGGCGGAGTCGTCGTCACCGACGGCCGCGGCGTCGTCACAGGGTCGCTGACCATCAAGACCGTCATGTCGGTCGTCCGTGGACAACTCGACGAAGCCCGCGAGGGCGACGGGCACGTCTCCTACACCCAGCACGCGGAGGGGTCGGCCACATGAATCGACTGCGCCGCACACCGATAGACGTGTGGTTCGAGCCGCTGCTCATCATCGTTCTGGGCGTCGGCTACTTCCTCTGGTACCGATCGACGACGCTCACTCCGACCGAAGAAGCATCGCTCGGCTGGTCGACCCTGAAGACCACGATCCTCGACCACATCCAATTGACCTTGACGGCAACCGTGTTCGTCGTCGTCATCGCGATCCCGCTCGGCATCCTGCTGACCCGCGAGAAGGTCAAGCCGTTCAAACCGTTCGCGATCAACTTCGCCAACATCGGCCAGGCCGCACCCGCCGTCGGACTGATCGTGTTGCTGACGATGTGGCTCGGCACCGGCTTCCGGACGGCCGTCGTCGGCCTGGTCGTGTACGCCATCCTGCCGATCCTCCAGAACACCATCGTCGGCATCGACCAGGTGGACAAGCGAACCATCGAAGCCGCCCGAGGCATCGGGTACTCCGGTATCCGCACACTCGTCCAGGTGGAGCTGCCGTTGGCCGTTCCCGTCATTCTCAACGGAGTGCGGACCGCGCTGGTCATCCTGGTCGGCACCGCGACGCTGAGCACGTTCATCGGCGCCACCAGCCTCGGCACCCTCATCACGACCGGCGTGACGCTGTTCCTCCCGAAGCTGCTCATCTCCGGCGCCATCCTCGTCGCGCTGCTGGCGCTGACGATCGACTGGCTGGGACGCCTCGTCGAACTGTTCGCAACCCCACGAGGAGTGGCATGATTCGGCATTCTCTACGGGTCGGAGCCCTCGCGCTCATCGCGAGCGTCGCCGCCGGCTGCGGACTCGTCAGCTCGTCCGGCACCTTCCAGTCCACCAGCCTGACCGACGGCGAAAAACCCTTGGACGGCGCATCTCTCGTCGTCACCTCGAAGAGCTTCACCGAGGGCGTACTGCTCGGCAAGATCACCGCGACGTACCTCGCGGCAGCCGGCGCCAACGTCAGCGACCTCACCGGGGCACCAGGATCGGCGTCGTCACGCCAGGCCCAGCTGAACGGAGACGCGGACATCCTCTGGGAGTACACGGGCACCGGCTGGGTCAACTACCACGGTGAAACCGAGACGATCGCCGATCCCGACGAGCTGTGGCAGCGAGTACACGACCTCGAACTCAGCTCCAACAACCTGGAATGGTTGCCGCCGGCGAACTTCAACGACACCTACGCCTTTGCGGCCTCCTCGGCCACCGCGGAGCGGCTCGGTGTGAAAACCCTGTCCGACGTAGCCGCGCTGCCCCCGAACGACCGCACCTTCTGCGTCGACGACGAATTCTTCTCCCGCGCAGATGGATTCGGTCCGATGCTCGACACCTACGACATTCCCCTCGACGGACCGAACGGCGTAGAGGGCAAGAACGTCACCCGTATGGACGCGGGCGTCGTGTACACCTCCACCGCCCAGAGCTCGCCCTGCAACTTCGGCATGGTCTACACCACCGACGGTCGCATCAAGAACCTCGACCTGACCGTGCTCGAGGACGACCGAAAGTTCTTCCTGCCCTACAGCGGCACCGCCGTCGTCCGCGCACCCGTCCTCGAAGCGCACCCGGAAATCGCCGACCTCGTCGGGGTGATCTCCGAGCGCCTCACCGACGACCTGATGCAGGAACTCAACGGCAAGGTCGACATCGAAGGCGAAGATCCCGCCGACGTCGCCTACGAATGGCTGAGGAGCGAGGGCCTCGTCACGTGAGCCGGAGTTGGGCCAAGCGTTCGCTCACCGACGGGACTTCGGAAAACCGGGTCGCTGCTCGGCGTGCCGAGGAACGGTAGGAGGGATCGGTCAGGACATCGTGGATCGCGCGACGCAACCGCGGAGCATCCTCGACGGTCAGACCGGCGGCGGGCGAGCTGGGCGCGACGGTGATTCCCGCGCCCAAGCTCTCGACCATCGCTGCGTTGGTCGGCTGATCCGCGATCATCGGAACGGTCACCAACGGAACACCCGCGGCCAGCGTTGCCAGCGTCGTGCCAGAACCCCCGTGACATACGACGACACTTGCACGAGAGAGAATGTCCTGCAGCTCGATCCAGTCGACGACCTCCATGCGATCGGTGCCGCGCACAGTCGACCCACCGCGGCCGGTACTGGCCAGGACGCGCACATCGAGGTCGGCCAACGCGGTCACCGCAGCATCCCACGTGCCGCGAATGTTCTCGAGCTGCGTGTTGACCGTGCCCATCGTCAGCCACACCAACGGCGGGTTCTGTTCGGTACGCGCATCGAGATCGATCGTGAATCCGTAACGGCGCGTATCCGGATACCCCGTCGGATCGTCGCCCGGGAAACGCGTCAGATACGGAGCGGCCTCCAGTGTCGTCGTGACACCCGGTGCGTAATCCTCGATGACTCGGCTCGCCATGCGCAAGCCGGAAATATCGGCAAGTCCAGGCGAAATGCCCACCGTGGCCACAGGTACTGCGCTCCGCACCGCGGCGATGGCACTCGCGTAATCGCAGGGTTCCCGCAGAATCAACTCAGGCTCGACATCAGCCACCGCAGCGACGGTCTTCTCCAGTGCCGCCGCAGTGTTGATGCGGCCGAACAACTCGACCTCGGCAGCACGTACCCGCACCTCCCGGTCGCTCGACGCCAACGCCCGCCGCACCCGGGCCACCTCGTCGGCAGGCGGTGCATCGACGGCGCGTACATCGGCACCCGTCGACCGCGCAGTGGCCACCTGCCCCGGTGGCACGACGAGGGTGACGTCGTCACCGGCCTCGGCCGCAGCGTCGACGAAGGGGAGCAGCGGACCGAGATGGCCTTCACCGCCACTGGCAGCAACAAGAATTCGCATCGGTCGGACGCTACCGCCTCGGCAAGCACATCGGTTGTAGGTGTCGCGGTCTGTCGGTATTGTCCAGATCACCCGCCTCTCGTAACGAACCTGTCGGTACGAACGACAATGCCGTCGTACTGACATCGAGTAGGCGGCGAGCATCATGAGCGAAAGATCGGCCAAAGCGCGGTGGACCGACGGTCTCGTCGTCGTCAGTATCGTCGCGGTCGGAATTGTCGTGGCCGGAGCTCTGCAGGCTCCTGCCGAGCCCGAACTGACAACGGCAGCAACATCTCCCACTGTCGAACCCGAGCCGACCGCACCCGAAGAATACGTGCGGGTGAGTGAGCCGGTCGATACCTCCGCGCCCATCCCCGGATGCGACACCGTCGTCGAAGCGGACGAGGAGAGATTCAGCATGAGCTTCGTCGGGGAGCGGTCCTACGACAACCCCAGGTTCCCATGGTTCAACGGACCCAAAGCAACCGCCATGTCCGACGCCGTCGCCTCGGCGCTTCCCGACGACGTCGAACTCGCCTTCGCCGCGCCGCAACAATCGCTGCTGTTCGGCCCGATCTTCGACTTCGGCGACGGCGACGAACCCCCCTACAGCGGATCGACCGACGCCTGGGGCGCAGTAAACCGCGGCGACGCGTCGGGCTCGGTCCAGGTCAGTGCGCAACAAGGGCCACACACGGTGCCGGACTGCGTCGCAGGTTCGCTCGACGAACGCAAGACCTTGCCCGACGGCACGGTCGTCGATCTGCTCGACACCTGGGCCGAGATCAACGGCGTCCGCACCATCAGTCGCAGCGTGCAGGCGTACACAACCGACGGAACCTGGATTCACGTGAGCGCCGACGACAGAACCAATACACCGGAGCCGGCGAACAGCGGAGAAATCCCGTTGACGCTCCCCGAATTGGAACTGATCGCAACAGAACCCGCACTACGAGTGAGCACGCCGGTTCCGCCCGGCACACCCCCGCCGAGCGAAGGATGCAGCGGTTACACCGAGAACGGGGGACCCGATCTCACACGTGAAGACCAGCAACGACTGAACTCCGCACTCGCATCGGTCGACCTGGGAGCGGTGGCCCTCGATCGCAAGCTCGACACGCTCCAACCGTCGGACATGGGTTTGGACACGCTGTGCATGGCATCGAACGTCGTCGGCGCCGACGAGACACTGCAGCTGAGCATCGCCGGGGGCCAGGCCGTACCGGTCGAGGACGAGATCCGGCCGGACCCGTACTCGGGCACACAGGACACGTTCCGTTCCCTCGCCGACGGGACCGTCGTGCAGACGTCGGCCGGTTACTACGGTGTCACGGGCGAAGGCGACGGTGACTACCAGCAGCGCTCCTCCAACACTGTCACCGTGACGCGGCCGGGCGGAACCCGTGTGCAGATCTCGGCCAGTTCTGCAGGTTCTCAATCGCTTTCGATCGAACTCCTGGAATCGATCGCCCTGACGCCGGGTCTGGAGGTCTCCTGATGGCCGACCGGAGTGCCTGGACGCTGGCGGCCGCTGCGGTCTTCGCTGCTGTCACGGTGACGGCAGCCGGAGTGGTCCTGTTTCAGCACACCCCACCGACGGCGAAGAAGATCACCGGAACCGACGACGGAACGCCCGGGCTGGCCTGGTCGTTCGACGTCGCCACCGCACTCGATCGCCCGTGGGCCGAGTTGGTGGATCCCCGTGCCGGAGTGGTATTCCCGAACAACGCACCATCGGCGATCGAAGTAGGCGACACTCTTGTATCCGCAGCCGGGGTGAACAGAGACGGTTACTCATTGGAAGACCCGGTCATGATCGGGATCGACGCGAACACCGGTGAGCTCCGCTGGCAGACCCCCGCCGCGGCCGTATCGCAGTGCAGCGACACTCCACTCGACGGAAAGATCGTGTGCTACGCAGCTGCGGAGAAGTACGAAATCGTCACGTTCGACGCCGAATCCGGTGATGTCGAACGTCGTCCGGTCGACGAATCCGTTTTCGCCGTTGCCGTTGCCGACGACACCCTCTACGTCGTGGAGGGCGACGCCGAAAACTACGACGTGCGCGTGCACGCAGGCACGGTCGACGATCTGTCGGCCACCTGGGTTCGACAATTCGAGGCAGGCGGCGGTTGGGAGGAGATCTTCTCCGGCGCAGCCCTGACCGTCCGCGACGGCATCGGACTGGTCGGGACAGCCTGGCAGAGTGCGACATTCGACGCACGCACCGGCGAAGAACTGACCGGTGTCGAACCCGATCTGTGTATCACGTCGTCGAGGTTGGTCACCGGCGGTGTGGTGGTACAGAACCAAGTGGAGTGCACCACCTACGACAGTGTCACCGAAGTCTTGCGCGCGCCCGAAGGCCAGGACTTGGCGCGGGTGGATTCCGGCGCGGCGCACAATCCATACGTCGACAGCCCGACCGATGCGACCGTACCTGTCGTACTGGGTGATTCGGGATTCGACCGCGAAACCGGCGAGAAGCTGTGGACATACCCTCCGCTGATCCAGGATGTCGGCGGTCAAGCTGTCAGCGCGTTGGTCGCCGTGATCGGTGACATCGGACTGCTGCGCGATCCGGCCACTTCATCGACGTCTGCGATCGACCTCCGCACGGGAGAGGAACTCTGGCGCCGCGACGAGCCGAGCTCACTCAACCCATCAGGCTTCTCCGACAGCATCGCCGTCGGAGAGGACGGCGAGGCGCTCCTCGCGCTCGACATGCGCACCGGTGAAACACTGTGGCGCGCGCCGTTCGACGCAATCGTGGACACCGACGTCGATACCTCGTGGTGGGGCACAGCCATTCCGCGCGGTGAGGACTGGATCTACGTCTCCGCAGGCACGGTCCTCGGCATGACTCCGCTGTAGGGGTCAGCCGCCGGGCTGAGCGGGGACTTCCTCGAGCTGAGGCTGCTGCGGTTGTTGTTGCTGCTGCTCTTGCATCTGCTTCGCGAACTCGCAGTTGGACTGCGCGTAGGTATCGATACGAGCGCTCGCATCGCGGGCTGCGGTGAAGCTGTCCACGTCGATGGTCGCTTCGGTCTTCTGCTGGTACTCCTCGAACGTCGATGCCTCGGTGACCAGATTCGTCACCTGGGCGCTCGCGTCCCGGACCGTCGTCAGATCGGCCGCGATGTCCGGATCGGCAGCGGTGATGGCCGGGTCGTAGTGCTCCGACAGTCCGTCGCCGTACTCCTGGAGTACCGCCTGCATACCCGGCCAGTCGGCCGGATCGATCTGCGCCGAAGTCTGTGAGTTCATCTCGAACGTCGAGATGTCCTCGAGGTGCGTGCAGAGGTCGCCGCCCGACGCCTCGGCGCCGTTGTCGGTCCCCTCGTCGGAGCTGCAACCGGCGATGCCCAAGCTCAGGGCGGCTGCGAGGACTGCGATCGAGCGACACGAGGCCTTCATGCGGGTACTTCTCCAAACTTCTCGGCGGATTCTGCGTCCTCCACAGTCACAGTTCCGGGCTGGGTTGTCGAATTTCGGACTCCTCTGCCGCTGTGACGAGTAACAATCAGCACCGCCGGTACACGTAGGACGGATCGGGCGGCGTCGTCAGCCCTCGATCTCGCAGAATCGTCATCGCCGGACGATCCGACGCCGAACAGAACTCCTCGGCGTACTCGATGTCCAACACCGCATCGCCGTACACATCGGTGTAAAACGCGCATTCGTCGAACTCGATGCACTGCTCCGCCACCACGAAGTCGAAACCGACTGTGTTCCTGATGTTCTCCGCACCGTCGGGAGCATTCTTCTGCGCAATGGCCATACCTGCGCCGTGCGCTCGTTCGGCATACATCGCGGCGAGGTCGAGAGTGGACTCCTCGCTCACCGACCCGGGGAACCGAGTCCACACGTCGAGGTTGTCGATCTCCACAGCATCGAAACCCGAAGCAGCGCAACGATCGATGGACCGACCGACGACGTCGAGGATGCCGCGCCTGTCGTCGTTCGTCCCCGTGTCCAGAACGTACTCGTCCGGCCATTCCGGGTCCACGACGAGCTCGCCGCCGTCGTGCAGTAATAGACCCTCCGGCCACTCGGCGCCGGGTTGGG
This sequence comes from Rhodococcus sp. 14-2470-1a, assembly GCF_002259425.1. Lineage (NCBI taxonomy): Bacteria > Bacillati > Actinomycetota > Actinomycetes > Mycobacteriales > Nocardiaceae > Rhodococcus > Rhodococcus sp. 14-2470-1a. The sequence goes on along the minus strand of NZ_NPFZ01000010.1, from coordinate 181,109 downwards.
TCTGGAAACCGTTGACATAGCAGATCGAGTACGCGCCCTCGGCAGGCTCAGCGGTGGAATCTCGTGCCACGATGTCGAAATCACCGTCGTACGCACCGCCGAGTTGATAGTCGAACGAGCCGCCCGTCGGAGGAAGATTCGAATCCTCACCGCATGCAGTGACCGGCAGAATTACCAGTACGGCTACCGCGAGCAACGCCCGACGTACGGTCACAGCGGACGCCTGCCTGCAGTCGAGGCGAAACCCAGCCACGTGTGCCTGTTGCCCGCCCAGCACCACCCGACCTTGGGGGCGTTGCGGTTGTCCACCCCGTCGCGGCCGGTGCCGTTGCTGATCCACACCGCGGGCGTACGGGTGTCCAGAGCGCCGTCGGGCTTACGCAGCCGCGAGCCGATCGTCATGAAGCAGTGCCCCCGTTCCAGTACCTCGGGTACCTGCAGTAGCCAGTGAATACCCTCGAGAAGGGTAAGAGGGCTGCGGCCGGCCGCCGTGATCGACGGCAGCGCCTCGTCCGGGCTCCAGTTCTCCATCTCGTCCCCACGCTCGGGGCTGTCGACGACATAGGCCGGTCCCGGCGGCATGGACAGCGACTCGATCGGTTCGAAACGGTCGACGTCGACCATGTCGGTCACCACGAACCCGGCCCGGCCGCTGCGCCGCAGCAGGGGAGCGAGTTGCGACGGCTGCGCACGGCTCAGGACCAGGAGGGCGTCGTCGGTGTTGTCCGCGACGGCGTTGGCAACATCGTTCTCGGTCAAACCCGCGAAGGTGTGGACACCGAGTTCGATCAGCGTGGCTGCCTGCTGCTCCAGCGGCGGGAGGGTAAAGATCATGGCGCGCCCTTTCCTCGCCGTACAGTGTACGTCAACGCTGGATTGAGTCGATCTTGCTTCGAACATATGATCGAACGATGCGAGTGAACGGTTCCAGCGGCGGAGTGGATCCGCATCGTCGGCCGTTCAAGGTTCTGACGCCTGCAGTCAAGGTCCTGATCGACCTGTCCGTCCTGTACCCGCAACCTCCGCACCACAGTGGAACCTTCACCGCCGACGGCTTCGACGTCCGACGAGTCGTGCCGGGGGACCTGACCGAGTGGTCGATGACCGTCGACGGTGACTGGATCGGCCGCGTCACCTACCAACTCATGTCCAAGGATCGATGCGAGACGGTGACGCACTGGGTGCCCAGCCGAGTGCTCAAACCGTTGACGAGGGGAACTAACCGAGGAGAGTGACGATCAGTGCCGGTGGATCGGATTCGGTGGTGACGGTGAAATCCGGACGCTCGGACCCCGTCCCGACGAAGGCCTGGGTGACCCCGGGCGTCGCGCTCGACGTCAGCAGCGACCGAATGCCGCCGTCGGCCGCTACCTCGACGTCGTTCCGCGGATCCGCCGACGGCGACGAGATCAGTTCGACCTGCAGAATCGACGTCCCCGGCACATCGAGGTCGCCTCCCGCGTAGGTGGTGGCAGAGTCGACGTACCGGCCCACGTAATTGATCACGCCCTCGCCGGTGAACGTGAACACCGCCCGGGCATCGTCGACCTGCACGTCCGCGATCCCGAAATCTCCGTACTCGTCACCGGGAGCGGTGGGAGTCGAGTCCGACGGCACCCCGTGGAACGGCGGGGGAGTTTCCAGAACAGGGCTGCCGACGGTGAAGGAACCCGACACCAACCGCAGATCCACGGCAGTCGCTTCCGTGGTCGACTCGGTCTCGGACTGCACATCGTTACTGCTGCACGAGGCAAGAAACAGGCTCGCCGCCGCCAGCAGCGCCACCCCAGCTCGCATGGAGATGACACTATACGGCCGAGCAGTGAGAGGATGCATCGGTGAAAACCGGTGAACAGATCGTCCAGGAACTTCCGTGGAAGTGGGGCGTGCAAGGCCGCATCTTCGTCATCGGTGGTCTCGGCTTCATGTTCGACGCTTGGGACGTGGCCCTCAACGGCTTCCTGACGCCACTCCTCGGGTCCTACTGGGACCTGTCGCAGGCCGAGCGAGGCCTGGTCGCCACCGGCAACCTCATCGGAATGGCCGTCGGCGCCGTCGTGTGGGGCACCATTGCGGACCGTCTCGGACGCAAGAAGGCCTTCGCGCTCACCCTGCTGATCTTCGCGCTGTTCTCGGTGCTCGGGGCGCTGTCGCCCAACTTCGAGACCTTCGTACTGCTGCGGTTCCTCGCGGGCTTCGGCCTCGGCGGCTGCATCCCCGTCGACTACGCACTCGTCAGTGAATTCTCGCCGCGGCGGATTCGCGGAAAAGTACTGTCCGCCATGGACGGTTGGTGGCCCATCGGAGCCACCATCTGCGGCGTCGTCGCCACCCTGCTGGTGCCGATCGACGGAGACGTGCGCTGGCGAATCATGCTGCTGTTCATGATTCTTCCTGCACTGCTTCTGTTCTGGGTCAGGCGCGGGATCCCCGAATCTCCGATCTACCTCGCCAAGGTGGGCCGTGAGGCAGAAGCGCGAGCGATCATCGACGACATGGTCACCCGCACAGGCGCTGCGTCGCAGGATTATTCGATCGTCGCCCAGGCCTCGCCGAAACGAGGCCTCGCCGCAGTATGGCGCTACAGCCCACGGATCACCTCGGCGTCGTGGCTGCTGTTCGTGTCGATCATGCTGCTCTACTACGCCGCACTCAGCTGGATGCCGTCGATCCTGCGCCGAGAGGGCTACGACGATTTCGCGGCCTTCGCCGGAACGACGCTGATGACCGCCGTCGGCATCGTCGGCGTCGCCGTGTCCGCATACCTCGTCGAGGTCGTCGGCAGGAAATGGGTCATCGGAATCTCCGGGCCGCTGGCAGGCGCCGCGCTGGTGCTGTTCGCGGTGATGCTCGACGTCGGATCCGGCGTGTTGGTATGGCTCGCAGTGTTCGGGTTCGTGATCCAGATCGCCATCCCGGTCCTGTACTGCTACGTCTCCGAGCTCTACCCGACGGAGCTCCGTGCGTCGGGATTCGGGTACGCCTCCTCGGTCAGCCGTATCGCGACCGGCTTCGCGCCCCTGCTGTTCGGGTCGGTGATGTGGCCGATCCTCGGACTGCCGCTCACCTTCGCCATCGTCACCGCGTTCGTCGTGTTCGCGGTGCTGTGGATGGCCTACGCTGCGCCGGAAACCAAGGGGAAGGAGCTCGACACGTTGACAGTGACGCCCGGTCACAGTCAACTCTCAGGCTCACCGTGATCGCAACTGGTGACACCGAGCCCTCGATATTGAAAGTTTGTTCGGTCGGACTGCACACGATCGAAAGGGCTTTTTGCATGACATCCACAGTCGAGTCCGTCGGGGTCGTCGAGCCGGGCTCGCCCCGATACCGAGAACTGCTCGCCTCCATCGCCGAAGGCGCGAGCGCCCGCGACCTCGCCGACGAGAATCCACACCAGCAGATCGACGTCCTCCGACGCGCCGGATTCGGTGCCCTGCGGCTGCCCAAGGAGATCGGCGGAGCAGGACTGACCGTCCGCGAAACATTCGGCGTCATCATCGATCTCGCCGAAGCGGACCCCATCGTCGCGCACATCCTCCGCACGCACTACTGGTTCGTCGAAGAGCGACTGCGTGAAGCAACCGCCGTCGACTACGCCGGGTACGACAGTGACCGATGGATCCAACTGATCCTGCAGGGCAAGATCTTCGGAAACGCCAGCAGCGAACGAGGCTCGCAGGCCGTCGGAAACTTCAAGTACGGAACCCACCTCACCCCACACACGGACGGATACCTCCTCGACGGCGAGCAACTACGTCCGGTCACTCCGCAGGCTCCGCTCCTGCCTCTACTCCACCGGCACACTGTTCTGCGGCTTCAATCGTCCCCACCGACCGCGACGGCGTCACGATCGTCGACGACTGGGACGGTATCGGCCAGCGCCGCACCGGAACCGGAACGACACGATTCCAGAAGGTGCACGTCACCGACGACGACATCGTCTCGCGCATCCCACTCGACGCAGCACCGGACCCGTCGTATCAATTCGCCTTCCTGCAGCTCTACCTGCACGGCCTGGTCAGCGGAATTCTCCGTAACGTCGTCAGCGACGCCAAGACCCTGATCCAGAGCCGTACCCGCGGATTCGCACACGGACCCACCGAAGAACTCCACCGAGACCCACTCCTGCTGAACGCATTGGGAACCCTCGCCAGCACGGCATTCGCCGCCGAAGCCACCACCCTCGCCGCGGCCGACGCCATCGACACCGCCCACGCCTCACTGAACAACGGGGTGCCCGACGCGGCCCTCGCGGCGAACGCCTCCCTTCGCGCCTCCGAAGCCAAAGTCCACATCGACGAGATCGCCACCCGCGCAGCAACAGTGCTCTTCGAAGTCGGTGGCGCATCCGCCGCATCACGCGCCAAGAACCTCGACCGACACTGGCGAAACATTCGCACCATCACACTGCACAACCCAGCCGCCTACAAAGCGTCGGCGATCGGGAACTACGTACTCAACGGCGAACCGTTGCCGTTCAACGGTTACTTCTGAGAAGGGCTTTCACATGTCTCGTGAACTTCACCTCGCTGGATTTCTCATCGCATCCCACGTCACCCACTCGCACGCCGCCTGGCGGCACCCGGCGTCGGAAACCGATTACCTCGGCCCCGACTACTACGAGCGAGTCGCGAAGATCCTCGAACGCGGCAAGTTCGACTTCCTGTTCTTCGCCGACCTCCTGGCGACACCCGTGCGCTACGGCAACGACATCAAAGTGCCGCTCAGCAGCGGAACCCAGGCGTCGGCGACGATCGATCCCTCCCTCGTCGCCGCAACACTCGCCGGCGTCACCGAGAAGATCGGTCTGGCAATCACGAAGTCCACCACGTACTTCCACCCGTACGAGGTCGCACGCATCTTCAGCACGCTCGATCACCTCAGCCGTGGCCGCGCGGGCTGGAACGTGGTCACCTCCCTCAACCAAGCCGAGGCCCAGAACTTCGGGATCGACAACCACCTGCCGCACGACGAGCGATACGACCGCGCCCACGAATTCCTCGAGGTCGCCTACGACCTGTGGGGCAGCTGGGATCGCGACGCTCTGGTGCAGGACAAGGTCTCCGGAGTGTTCGCCGACCCGGACAAGGTACGCACCATCGACCACGACGGGACCTACTTCAAATCCCGCGGACCGCTGACCGCACCGCACTCGCCGCAGAGCCGACCCGTCATCTTCCAAGCAGGCTCGTCGCCGACCGGTCGCGATTTCGCCGCCCGCTGGGCCGACGCGATCTTCGAGATCGACCCGACGAAAGAAGGTCGCAAGGCCTGCTACGACGACGTGAAGTCGAGGGCGTCGAACTTCGGCCGCAACCCCGACGACATCAAGATCTTCCCCTCGTTCGTCCCGTTCGTCGGCGAGACGGAAGCCATCGCACGCGAGAAGCAGGCATTCCACAACGAACTGGCCGACCCGATCTCCGGGCTGATCACACTGTCGGTCCACACCGACCACGACTTCTCGCAGTACGACCTGGACTCACCCATCACCGAAGTCGCCGTTCCTGGCAGTCAAGGCCTGTTCGACCTGGCCCGACGGCTCAGCGACAAGGACGCACTGACCCTGCGCGACATCGGCAAGCTCTACGCCCAGGGCGTTCTGCTGCCACAGTTCGTCGGCACCGCCACTCAGATCGCCGACCAGATAGAAGAAGGCTTCCACGGCGGGGAGGCCGACGGTTACATCCTGTCCGCAGCCCAGGCGCCGGGCACCTTCGTCGACTTCGTCGAATACGTGGTGCCCGAGCTGCAGCGACGCGGACTGTTCCGCACCGACTACACCGGCACGACACTGCGCGATCACCTCGGCCTGGCCGACGCCTCACTCACCCCGGCTCCGAGAGCGCAGGCGGTACGGGCCTGACGGTGATACCTCGGGTGATGGACCTGGCACCCTTTGTGCGGACCTGGCACGCCTGCGTTGACGTGACAAGGCGTGTCGACTCTGCACAAAGGGTGGCAGGTTCCGGCCCGTGACCGTGTAGTCGACGGTTAGCATGCCGGAATTCGGGTACTCGCCCGATTCGCGGTAGCCGAGACACGGCTACGGGTAGGGGAAAATCATGCGCTTCGTCACTCTGATCGTCGTAGTCTGGCTCGTCATCGGCGCCTTCGCCGTTTTTCAACGTGGGTACTTCGACAGTGCACCCGAGAACTGCGCAGGCGTCGGAACCATCGCACTGACCGTGGTCGCAGGCCCACTCAACTACGCAGGCGTCAACCCCAAGGTCACCGACTGCAACCTCCCCGAGCCGAGTCAGTAGACCGGGCTCACCGAACCAACGGCGCGGGTCAGCCTGCGCCGTTGGTTCGGGTTGGTGCAGATCGCGCACACACACCGGCGAGAACGTGATGTCCATCGCCGACCGGGCGCGCTGGGGATCACCCTGCATACCCTTGACGAGTGAATCGTCGGAATCTCTTCGTGGTGCTGGCCGTGGTGCTGCCGGTACTCGTGGTGTCCGTCGTCGGTGTCGGTGGCTATCTGACGTTCACCAAAGCCCGAATAGACCCGATCACGAAAGCCGACGCCATCGTCGTTCTCGGTGGCGAGCACGACGGCCGTGAGGCGTACGGAGTGTCGCTGGCGGAGCAAGGGGTGGCGGACACCGTCGTACTCTCCGACCCCTACGGGCCGTCGGACCCCTACATGAAGAAGTACTGCGGCGTGACGACCGAGAAGTACTCCGTTCTGTGCGAAGAGCCGATCCCCAGCACGACTCGGGGCGAGGCGATCTTCACGCAGCGCCTGGCGGAGGAACGTGGGTGGGACCACGTCATCGTGGTCAGCTGGCGCTATCACCTGCCCAGGGCCAAGCACATCTTCGGACAGTGCTTCGACGGCGACGTCACCATGCAGGCCGTCCCGCGGACGTACAACTTCTCCCTCGTCTACTGGGAGTACACGTACCTCTACCAGCTGGCAGGCTTCGCGAAGGCCGCCGTGCAGGGCGACTGTCAGAACTTGCGGTAGAGCGTCAGCCCCGAGCTGTACAGCAGGAACCCCAACATCGCGCACGCGATACCGCCGATCACCGTCGCGGCGAGCACCACGACCGCGCGCCTGTACCGCCGCGCCCTGACCTGCGTGACGAAGACCAGCGCCACGGAACTCATCGGCGCGAGTGCAGCAAGAAATCCGAAACTCGCGACGCCGACCAGCCGATCGGGCGGTGCAGCGGCCGTGAAGAACCCCAGAACCCCGCAGGTGATCAGCGTGAGCATCACGACGCGTTCCGGATCGGACACAGCAGCAGTGACGTGATAGTGCACCAGGGCACCCAACGCCCCACCCACCGCGATGAGCAGCAACAGAGTCATCGCGGCGCAGGCCTCGTCACGAGAGCTCCAGCAGCAAGAGCGAGCACCGCGGCGACCGGGGTCGCGACTATGTACAGAACCGACTTCCACGCCCCGTCGTGAGTGATGCCCTGCAGCGCGTAGAAACTGAACGTCGTGAATCCGCAGGCAAGGCCCGTGGCCGCAGCACGCGCCAGCGGCGCATTCCGTCCCGACAGGTAGCCCAACGTCGCGCCGAGCAACAGACACCCGACCACGTTGATGCCGAAAGTATTGATCAACAGCCACTTCGGCGAATCCCGCCAATGCCAGATCTCGTACCGAACCACCGCACCGACCGCTCCGCCGAATGCCACCGTCGCGCTCACTGCGGGGCGGGTGGGGATCACACAACGAGACCTTATCGGCCACCGAGTCGGTCGGCACTGTCCGCGGAGGGAGATCACAGGACGGACTCGGGTATGTTGGCGGCTGTGACGCTAGACGAGACAGGGCCAGGCCCCCAGCATTTCGATGTGGCTGTGGAGTGGCGCGACGGCGCCGTGATCGTGACCGTGTCGGGGGAACTCGACCTGGTGACTTCCCCACAATTGTCCGAGTCGGTGGAGTTGGTCCTGGAGAAGGGCCCTTCGTCGGTGGTGATCGATCTGTCCGACGTGTCGTTCCTTGCGTCGGCAGGCATGTCCCTCCTGGCATCCACCCACCAGAAGTTGGGTGGTGCGGCGGGCTTCGCCGTCGTCGCCGACGGTCCCTCCACCGGTCGTCCACTGACCCTGGTCGGTCTGCACGAGGTGTTCGGTATCTACGCGACCGTCGACGAAGCGCTGGCTGCGCTACAGACGGGTAATTCCTGAACTTCTGGGTATGACGGGATCATGATGGCAATTGCATTCGGTGGAGAAGACGCCGTGGCCGCTGCTACCAAGCCGCCTTCCGCACAAGTTCCAGGGGACGTCATGCGCCTTGAATTCGACGGAGAGTCGGCGGTCGCGGAGCGCGCGTCCGCGCTGCGCATTGCGCTCGGTGAGTGGCTGACGGGCTTGCAGATCGCGCCGGAACGCGTGTACGACGTGGTTCTGGCGACGTACGAGGCGTTGGCCAACTCGGTGGAGCACGCGTATTCAGGCAGTTCGGGCACGCTCGATTTGTACGCTCTGTGGACGCCCGACTCCGGGCGTATCGAAGTGACGGTGCGCGATCACGGTGCCTGGGCGGTACACGCCCCCGACGCCACCCGTGGACGTGGAGTGCCGTTGATGCACGCCTTGGCCGACTCGACGGCCGTCACCTCCGATCACGACGGGACAACCGTTCACATGGTCTGGGATCCCGCCACATAACTTCGCGTTGTCAAAGCGCGGACAGCGCTGTTTGTGACGGAGCACAATAGCCGTCGAGAGCGGCTCGTCCATTCCGGCGTCGGCCCGAGAGTGGAGCCTGGGGGACGACCCGGGCAGGAGCGCCGCACACGGAGGCGCTCATGGTTCCGTCACCCGTTCCCGGGGAAGTAATAGCGCGACGCTATCGGCTGCTGAACAGGCAGGATTCCGCACCGTGGCTCACGCGCTGGACGGCCGACAACCTGTCGACCGGCAGGCACACCACCCTGACGCTGGTCCATGTCGACTCGATCCACGCGAGGGATCCCTCACCTGATGCGGTCCGCAGGTTCTGTGAATCGGCACGAACGAGCAGTGTCGGACGAGTCCGCGTGGTCGACCCATCGACCACGGCGCCCTACGTCGCCGTGGTCGGTGACTACGCGGCCCCGTCGACGCACCGCGACGAAACAGGCCGGGAAAAGCCAAGCGCAGCAAAGGTATTGGGTCTCACAGCCGTGGCTGCGGCGTTCCTGGCCGTCCTCGGCGGCGGAGGATGGCTGGTGTCGACGAGCATCGCAGGCGGAGACTACGGCGACGTGCGCGGCGCCGTAGCCGTGCCCACGCTGCCCACCGCGCAGGTCCAACCAGTGGCCGCAGCACCCGTCGACACTCCGATCCTGCCGTCCGGTGCCGAAATATGGTCGGCCGTCCGAGCGCCCGACAACGCAGCCGACGCCACCCGTGCCGTCGACGCCGACCCGTCGACCTCGTGGTCCACCGACCTCTATCGCGCACCCTTCGGAGACACCGACAACGGGATAGGAGTCGTCGTGGCGTTTGCCGACGCTGTCGACCTGACGACAGTATGGGTCGCGACGCCGCAGCCCGGAGCCGTCGTGGAAATCCGAACCCCACCGGAACCGGACGGAACCCTCGCGTCGACGCAACTCCTCGGGGCCGGGACCCTCGGCGCAGGTGCCACCGACATCACCGTCGACGCACCCACCGGGTTACGTGCGGTTCTGATCTGGGTGGCCGAGCTGGCACCGTCGGGCACGCAGTTCGTGGCCGATCTGGCCGAGATCGGGTTCACCGGACGGTGACGACGCCGGCGGATCACTGGACCGATTGCTTGACCCGCGAGAACGCCGGACCGGCGAGAAACCAGATGCCCAGGATCAATCCGAGCGGACGAATGCTGGACAACAACGTCGCCGCCTGCTCGTCCGATGCAACCGTGTACGCCAGGCCCACCAGAACTGCCGCCGCGATCGCACAGGCCTTGACCGCGCGGAACCAGTCCTCCCACAGGTAACGGCGGTACGCCTCCGAATCCTTGTCCAACTTCACCGGCGGCGGGCCACCGGCAAAGCGATGAGCGACGCGCACATCCAGCCACGCGATCATCGCAGGCCCGAACCCGACGCTGAACCCCAGATAGTAGGCAGCAAGGTGGTGCACCGAACCGACCGGCGTGCCGCGACCGAGGTCGAACGCGACCGCGACGATCAAGACGACATCCAGCACCGGAACCGACGCCAGTAACCACGTCGCGATTCGACGCTTCCCCAGCACGTAACGGACCAGAAGGCCGCTCAGAATCAACGCCCAGAACCCGATCTCGCAGACGACGATGACGGCGGCGATCATCGTTCGAAGCCCATGAATGTCATGAAGACAGCGTCGCGCAGAACAGCACGTCGCCGCGTCGGCTGTCGGAGCGAGATTCACGTCCTCCGAAAGTACGACCTACCGCGTCGTCGTGGTGTCTTCCGAATCCGACTCGGTCTCGGTCGTGGTCGTACCACGATTACGCGGAGACCTGCTCGTAGTCTCGGACCCCGGAGTTCGCGACGGCGCGGTCGTCGTCGGCGCGGTCGTTGTCGGCTTCGGTGTCGTGGGAACAGCGACCTGCCATGTCGGCGACGGCGGGACCGTGATCACCGACGAAGTCGTCGCGCTGACCACCGTGCTCAGATCCGAACGAAGTGCAGGCGGTTGGACCCTGTCGCTGGTGTCGTCGAACGCCCCACCCAGTGCACCGATCGACAGACCGACGACGACGGCAACTCCGGCGATCGCCACCGCCGAGATCGCGATGACTTTGTCGCGCATGTTCGATAAGCCTTGTCCGCTCGGACCGCCACATCGACCTGTGGCGGTGCTGCGAGAACGCTACCGCAGGGCATCGCAGGTGCGCTCGGCGTAGGAATTCGCGCGCGGTCAGAGCAGGCGCAGGACCGCAGGCAGAACATCGGCGATCTGCTGACCGACCGACTCGTACACCTCGTGTTCACGGCGATACGGATCGTCGATGTCCGCGGCGTCCACCCGGTGCCGCGCCCGTGCCTCGGCGATACCGTCGATCGTCTGCGCCCCCGACGCCTCCGCCAGCGCAGCCGCTTCGAGAAGTGTGAACGTCCTCCGAAGCTTCCGCGGAGCAATCGCCAACACCTCGTCCCGATGCCGCGTCGTCATCGTCAGGATCACATCCGCCTCGTCGGCGATCCGTGGTGAAATCCGACGAGCCACGAAGCCCTCCGACTCACCGCCCAGCTGACGCAACACCGTCGCCGCCGTCTCGTCCATCGCATGCCCCGACAGTCCGTGCGTCCCCGCACTCGACGTCGTCAACTCCTGGCCACTCTCCTGCGCATACGCCGCAGCCAGCCTCTCCGCCGTAGGAGATCGACAGATATTGCCGGTACAAACGAAAAGGACATGCACGTCGGTCACCTTAGACCCCGGCCGTTCCGCAGGCTCCCCAGTAATCGCAATCCTGAAGGTCTCGCGCTACAGTGATGGCCGAGCGGGGGTTCGAGACTGGATCGTTACAAATCTTGTCGGCGAGTCCCCTGCAGTCCAAGTGAGGCAGGTCATGACTGAGGTTCTCGGTGTGTCGGTGGGGGCTAGTGCTGTTCGCATGGCCCGGCCCGACCTTCGCCTGCGTGGCTCCGGTGCCCGCGAACTCGACTTCCGGAACGACACGGTCGACGCGCACTGGGACAGAGCCGAGGAAGTCGCTGCCGAAACCATCGGAGTGATGCTCGCGCAGAACCACGGTGACCGCTACGTCGAAGCAACGGGCGTCGCCTACCGCGACCAGCAGCAGTTCGGCGACATCCAGCAGGCAATGTCGGACCAGCAGCTCTACAACTATCGGCTCGTACCCGAGGCCCGCGCCGCGCTGGCCTACCTGGAAGCCTCCGGCGAGATCGGCGACTTCGGCACCATCGCGCTGTACGACCTGGGCAGTTCCGGCCTGACCATCAGCGTCGTCGATCGTGCCTCCGGCGAGGTGCTTCTCGCCGAGCGCACCACCGACATCAGCGGTTCGGACTTCGACCGACTCATCTGCGACAACCAGCTCGCCAAGCAAGGCGTCGACCTGAACGACTCGGTCGGTCTCGACGAGTTCATCACGCGATGCCGCATCGCCAAAGAGCAACTCTCCACCTCCGGCGCCGTGTGCCTGCCGGGAGAGAGCGGCGTGATCCTCATTTCCCGCGAATCGTTCGAGGCGCTCGTGACCGTCCCGATCGAATACTCCGCGCGACTGGTGCGTGACGTCATCTCGCGATCCCCCCAACACGTCGACGCACTGTTCCTCGTCGGCGGCGGTGCACGGATCCCGTTGGTCGAGGCAATCCTCCGGTCCTGGACCGGACTCCACGTCGTCACGCCTGTCGAACCGGAATCGGTTGCCGCCAAAGGTGCGGCACTGCTCGCCACTCCCGTCGGAGCTGCCCCCGCCGGCGGTGCGTCCCCGATGCCTCCCCACGACTCGGCACCCGCCGCGTACAGCGGCCAGACCGATGCCGGCAACCAGCACGGCACGGGACCGCAGCACGGCACGGGAACGCAGCACGGCACGGGACCGCAGCACGGCACGGGAACGCAGCACGGCACGGGAACGCAGCACGGTGCCACGGAGCTGAGCGGCGCGCCGGATTGGCTCAGTCCCGATCCGGCGGATCGGTCCGCGACCTCCAAGCGCAAGATTCGCGGAGCAGCCCTCGTGGCAGGTGGCCTCGCCGTCGTCGCAGCCCTGGGCCTGACACTCGGTTACGGCGGCTCCGAGGACTCCACCAGCGCACCTGCCGACAACGAGAAGCCGCTGACCTCGGCTCCGTCGTCGGCTCCGAGCACCACCGCCGCGCCCACGACGACGACAATCCCACCGACGACCACCGTCGAAGCGCCACCGCCCGCACCGGCGCCGGTCGAGACGTACCAGGAGCCCGAATACCAGGCGCCCGCACCGGCTCCAGCGCCCCCGCCGCCTCCGCCGCTGATCCCCGGACTCCCGGAGTTCCAGCTACCGCAGATTCAGCTTCCGCCGCCGCCGGTCATCGAACTGCCTCGATTCTGATCCGCGCTCGTCGGCGATAGATCCTCCGCTGCGGGCAGTCGTAGATGGGCCACCACACCGAGATGGTCCGAATCGGGGATGTTCACCGGGTTCACCTCGAGCGCGTCGACGCCGTCGCTGGTGACGACGTGGTCCAACCGCGCGAGCGGCCGCGACGCAGGGAAGGTGCGGAACAGGCCGGCCCCGGCCGCGTCCGCCGCATCCTGGAAGCCGTCCGAGGCCAGCGTGCGGAACTGGCGGTGGTCCCCGGTGGCGTTGAAGTCGCCCGCCACGACGACGACACCCGGGTAGCTGTTCATGAGGTCGCGCATGCGAGCGAGATCTCGGTCCCACTGTTCGGTGTGGCGGGGAGTCGCGGGCGACATCGCGTGGAACGACACGAGCGTGAGTCCGACGCCGTCGACGACGGTGCGAGCGCGAACGGGCACGAACCCGAAGTCCGCCAATTCCTCCCCGTCGGTGAGCGGCGTCCTGCTCCACAGGCCGGTTCCGTCGGCCACGGGTCGGGGGGCGGTGACACTGTAGGGAAGGCCCTCTTCGAGACCGGCCGCCACGAGATCGTTCACTTCCTCGTCGGTCAGCTCCTGCACGGCGAGGACGTCAGCGCCCGACGACCGGACCTGGGCGACGATGGCCGCTGCGTCCGCTTCGCCGTGGGCCACGTTGATCGTGAGAACGGTCAATTCGGTGCCGTCGGCAACGTGGTCGGCGGTGACGAAACTCGGCACCTGGATCGCTACGAATACAGCGGCCGCGGTCAACGACACTGCGACGCCCACCCTCGACTTGGCCAGTGCGAACAGGCCGCCGGAGACTGCTGCCGGAATGGCCGCGAACGGCATACCGACCAGAAACGCAACAAGTGTGATTTGAGTCACACCCACTTCGCGGGCGACCAGCATTCCCGTGGAGAAGGCAAGTATTCCGCTGGCGACGACGACGGCTGATGTGCGTAGGACGCGGCGCATCCGCACGCCTCCATTTCTTCCAGGCCGCAAGCGGCAATCGGTCGATCCTATGTTGACTAGACTCCGTATGTGCCCAGCTCAGACCCCGTATGTAAGTGTGGCCATGCGCGTACCGCGCATCAGCATTACAGGCGCGGAAGCGACTGTTCCCTCTGTGAATGCGACCGTTTCAGGCGGCCGATTCTCGCATTCCTCACCGGAACGGTAAATCGTTAGCTCGGCACCGTATTTCCGATCATACGGACCAAAAAGAAGCGTCAAACAAACCGATTGGTTAGAATGAGCGTTTGAATCAGGCAATACGGGCATTTCGGCGTGGGGACCGTGAGCTTGTGATCCGGCAGGAGGCACCAGGCATGTCGAACTACACACTTCCGACCAGCGTATCCATCGACGCGGACAATGTTCTGTCCGCCGAAGCGGTCCCCACGACGGCGCACCGAGTGCTGCACCTTCGGCCGCAGTCCTATCTCACTCACTCGATCCACGCACACGACCGCGTCTGGACGGAAACGAACTGCTACGTGGACTTGTGGATCGAACTTCTCCACTCGCTCGGTGCAGATCCAGTTCCCGCGTTGGCGTTCGTGCTGAGTGCCGATTGCGACGGTCGCCAGTGGGATTTCGTCAAGATGCAGTCGCAAGATCTGCGCACCCTCTACGGCCTCGAGGTCGGCGAGATGAACGTGTGGCGATCCGTCGTCGAGCACGTCCGCGAAGGACTGGAGGACGGCGTTCTGCTCACCGTGGAGGTCGACGGCTTCTACCTCCCGGACACTGCCGGAACGAGTTACCGCAATCAGCACACCAAGACCACGATCGTTCCGAACATGCTGGACGAGACGGAGAAGGTGCTCGGTTACTTCCACAATCGCGGATACTTCGAGCTGTCCGGCGCGGACTTCGACGGCGTCTTCAATCTGGCTCCCGCGCCGCACCCCGAGGTCCTTCTGCCCTACGTGGAGCAGGTTCGTCTGCGGAAGAACACGATCGCCGACGGAGTCGGTGACCGCGACCTCGCTGTGGCACGCGCGCACCTGGCTCGGCGCGCCGACGGCAATCCGGTCGAACGTCTCGCCGAAAGAATCACCGCCGACATCCCACTCGTGCAGACGGCAGGCCCGGATGCGTTCCATCTGTGGTCCTTCGGGCTGCTTCGTCAATGTGGAGCCACCGCGGAACTGGCAGCCGACCTCGTCGGTTACCTCGACGGCCGTGGCGTCGCCGGAATCGCCGACGCCGTCCCGCACTTCCTCCAGGTCGCCCAGGGCGCAAAAGCGGTGCAATTCCGGATGGCGCGGGCGTCACGCGGTCGTGCCGTGACACTCGGTGAGCCCCTCGCCGAGATGGCGTCGAACTGGTCGGCGGCGATGGACATCGTCTCGGCTGTACTCTGACCCAGCCGACAAGGAAGTATTCATCGCCTGTGAGAACCGATCGCGTGTCCGACGCGCATGCCGCCCAACTGCAGTGGAGCGTCACGTCGGTATCGCCGGGCTCGGTGGATCATCCCGACGAGCTCGACGGCGATGTCGTGTGGACCCCTGCTCTGGTGCCCGGCGGTGTGGCGGCGTCGACGGTGGCATCGCCACCCGATTCCGTCGACTGGTGGTTCACCACGACCGTCCCCGCATCCGGTGACAGCGCGTTCGTCCTGACGTTCGACGGTATCGCGACCCACGCCACCGTCTGGGTCGACGGGATCGAATCGGCAACGACGACGTCGATGTTCGTCCCGGTGTCCGTCGACATCCCTACCGGGCACGGGCGCGTGCAGGTCACTGTCCGCGTCGACTCGATGGACGCTCGCCTGAAGAAGCGCACGCCGCGCGGACGCTGGCGGTCGTCTCTGATCGATCGGC
Organism: Rhodococcus sp. 14-2470-1a; assembly: GCF_002259425.1. Taxonomy (NCBI): domain Bacteria; kingdom Bacillati; phylum Actinomycetota; class Actinomycetes; order Mycobacteriales; family Nocardiaceae; genus Rhodococcus; species Rhodococcus sp. 14-2470-1a. The sequence goes on along the minus strand of NZ_NPFZ01000010.1, from coordinate 165,280 downwards.
AAGGTCTACGACACGAACGCACGAGTCTCCTCGGGCGGGCGCCGGTGTACGGGCAGGTGCCCCCTGTGGTCGGTCTGTGGCGATCCGTCCGTCTCCGTGAACGGGGTGTCGCCGAGGACATTCGGGTGCACGCGACGCTGTCCGGCGACGACGGTACCGTCCGGGTCCGCGCACGTTTGACGTCGCCGGCGGACTCGGTGTCCCTGCGCGTCGGTGAACACGACTTCGACCTTCCCGGCGGCGAGGGCGACCTGGACGTCACCGTGACCGTCGCCGACGTGGCACCCTGGTGGCCCCACACGCACGGCCGGCCGGCCCTGTATCCATGGGAGCTCGACGTCGACGGCCGTGTCGAGGGACGGGGTAGTCTGGGATTTCGGCAGGTGGAGCTGGAGCAGTCCGGTGCGTCGGTGACATTCTCGGTCAACGGAACTCGCGTGTTCGCCCGTGGTGGGTGTTGGGTACCGCTCGATCCGGTGCGGATGTGGGTCGATTCCGACACTCTCCGAGCGGAATTGACCGATGTCCGCGATGCAGGATTCAACATGGTTCGAGTAGTCGGCACCATGGTGTACGAGCAACCTGAATTCTGGTCACTGTGTGCAGAACTCGGGATCCTGGTGTGGCAGGACGTGATGTTCGCAACCACCGACCCGCCCGCCGATCCGGAGTTCCTCGATGCAGTCCGCCGCGAGCTCGACGCATTCTTCGCGATCGTCGGCGGCAATCCCGCCTTGGCCGTCGTCAGTGGCGGTAGCGAAACCCAGCAGCAGCCGACCATGCTCGGTGTTCCATCGGACAACCAGCGGATGGAGCTGTTGGAGAACGTCATTCCCGATCATCTCGAACGTCGACTTCCTGGAACGCCGTACGTGACATCCAGCCCGTCGTCCACCTCCGGTGAGCTCCACACTCACGTCGGCGACGGTATCGCTCACTACTTCGGTGTCGGCGGCTATCTGCGGCCGTTGTCCGACGTCCGTACTGCTCGCGTTCGATTTGCTGCCGAGTGCCTTGCCTTCGCCGTCCCGCCGGAGCGCCGAGCCGTCGACGCGATGTTCGGAAGCGCGAATGTTGCAGGCCACCACCCCGATTGGAAGGCGGCGATACCGAGGGACCGGGGTTCGTCGTGGGACTTCGAGGATGTCCGCGATCACTACGTGCGAGACATCTTCGGCGTCGATCCACACCTGATACGTCGCGACGACTCCGAGTTGTATCTGGACTACGGGCGAGCGGCCGTGTGCGAGGCAGTACAGTCCGCGTACTCGCACTGGCGTCGGGCGAATTCCGAGTGTGCAGGCGCACTGGTGTTGACGCTGCGCGACCTCGTGCCCGGTGCGGGCTGGGGCCTGCGAGACTCCACGGGCACACCGAAAGCCCCGTGGTACAGCCTGGCTCGACTCAGTAGCCCGATCTGCGTCTTCGTCGTGGACGACGGCCTGGACGGATTGACGATCCAGGTCGCCAACGACACGGGTGAATCGGTGTCGGGAGATCTCAGAGCTGTGCTCCACGGGACGACGGGCCCGGTGGGGGAGCCCGCCGAGGTGCACATCGACCTCGGACCGCACACGACCGACAGTGTGTCGCTGGACCGCGTTCTGGGATCGTTCACCGACGCCAACCATGCCTACAGGTTCGGGGCGCAGACGTACTCCGCCGTGGTCGTCGAACTCGTCGGCGCAGACGGAGCGGTTCTCGATCAGGCAACTCACCTGATCGGCGAGCGGCACCCTCGTCAGAACGACGTCGGTCTGAGCGCCTCGGCAGACAACGTCGGCCCCGGTGAGTGGTCACTGACCGTGTCGAGTCGATGGGCGGCGCACTACGTCTGCGTCGACACCGACGGCATGGAGGTCAGTGACTCGTGGTTCCACCTTGCACCGGGGGCGGAGCGGGTGCTGACCCTGACCGGATCGAAGGCGAAGGTGTCCGGCCACGTGCGCGCGCTCAATTCGATCAAGCGCGCGCAGATCAGCTAGCCGCGATACGGCTGAGTCGGCCTCGGACGTAACCGAATCCGGCAGCGCCGACACTGGCAACCACAGCCATGGCTCCCCAGGCACGAACAGGGTTTCCACGGGCCGCGGCAGAGGCTTCACGCCCGACGGCACGTGGCAGGATCTTCGCGGTATATGCGCGCTCGGACGACAACGCGTCCTCCGATCCGATCAGCCGTGCGATCGCTGCCTTGGACACGCCCTCGGCGTAGCTGCGGGACAGTAAGTATCTCGGGCGGGTCCTGTCCGCGCTGACCGTGTGATCCACGACGATGGACGGGTCGAAGACGATCTCCGCGTCCGGATGTGTCTGTCGGAGCCGGATGCACAGCTCGGTTTCCTCGCAGCCGAGAGGAATTCGACCGATACGGCCGATTCCGGACACGAACCCACCGAGAGCCACGACGGGCTCACGTCGGAAGGACATGTTGGCGCCCATCAGATTGCGCACTGCCGAAGTGGTCGTGGGCTGCCCCCTGTACGTACAGCCCACGATCCAATCCAGCTCGCCCGGTTGACCCGCTACAGCGGTGGGGAGAAAAGGGGGACGCGACGTCGGCCACACGGGATAGGCAGATCCGCCGACCGCGTACACCGACGGATCGGAGTAGTGGCCCAGAATCGACGCCAACCACTCCGTCGACCGCGGCGTCGCATCGTCGTCGAGGAAGACGACGACATCACCGGTAGCGATGTCCAACGACGTGTTTCGAGCTCCGGACAATCCACGGGGATGCGTGTTCGGGGTGACGACGACGGCTTCCCCGCGGGGAAGGAACTGCTCACGCGCGCGAGACAACAGACGATCGTTGTGGTCGATGACGACCAGAAGCTCGGACGCGGGGTTCGACTGGCCGAGCACAGCATCGACCGCTGCGCTCAGATCGTCCCAGCGATCGAGCGTGTACGCGCAGATGACTACCGAGCACGTGGGCCTCGCCAGCTGAGATGCCCTGGATTCGCCTGCTGTGTCAGTCCCCGACGACCTGTCGATCACGCCGACTTTTCTTGGTACGGAAGCTCGTCGAACACCTCGAAGGCCTCGAACTCCAAGTCCATGTCCGTCCGTGCAACGTTGGTACGACGGTCGGGACGCGGGATGGAGTTCTTCGCCAGTTTGCGTGCGCGCAGACGCTCGGTGAAAAGAGTGCGCAGGACGCGGAAGCCGTCGGAGAACGTGCGAAGGTTGCTCTGCCCGTAGATACGAGCCAGCTCGACGCTCGGTACTTCCTGGATCCGGACGTCCGCCTCGGCGAACCGGCAATTGATGATGGTCTCGATCTCGAAGCCGTCGCCCCAGAGCATCTCGCCCGGCGCCACGTCCTCCTGATCGACCACGGGAAGGTCCAGAACCGGCACCAGGTCGCGCCAGAAAGCGTTGTAGCCGTAGCACAGGTCCGAGAACTTGGTTCCAAACAGTGTGTTGGCGACGAGGTGGAGCCCGCCGTTGCCTGCGCGGCGAAGCGGAGTGATGTCGTGGCTGCCGCCGCCCGCGGTGAAGCGGCTGCCCTTGGCGAAGTCCGCGCCCGCGAGCAGGGCGTCGACGAAGCGCGGGATCTCGTCCGCATCGGCCGAGCCGTCCGCGTCGAACATCACGATGATGTCGCCGGTAGCAGCTTCGAATCCGCACGCGAGAGCGTTGCCCTTGCCCTTGCGGGTCTGCTCGATGATGCGGATGTCTCCGCGTATTTCACGCGCAGCGTCGATGGTGCCGTCGACACTGCCGCCGTCGACCAAGACCAGTTCGTAGTCGTGGGACAGCAACGGCAGTACGTGGCGCAGGTTGGCGGCCTCGTTGAGGGTTGGGATGACAACGCTGATGCGAGGGTTCTGGGAGTTCGACATATCCTTTTTCCAGACGGGTTGAGTGCAGTGTTTCCGACTGATCTCAGAAGATCTGTGACGCGACCCCCGGCGGATCCACAGAGACGTTACCTGCGCCCCGCTAAGGGTCAGGATCTCGTTTTCATCGACTGTGTACAACCTTAAAAGAAGCTACGAGTTTGTCAAGCGACGAATAAACAAACCGTATGGCGGTTTCGAGAGACATTGCTCATACCTGCGGGTGGTTTAGATGTTCCGTCTCTCGAACACGATCGTGTTGGCGTCCTGGTAGTGCAACGACCACGCAGGATTGGACCGCAACCAGCGCTCGAAGGCCTCCGGAGCACCGTTCTTCATGAAACCGTAGTAGTTCATGGCTTCGAGCGATTGCCGCGTGAGAATGACGTAGGACGGCGCCCCCTGCTGTGACGCTTCCCATTCGAACGCCTCGAGCTGATCCGGAGTCGGGAACTCCAACATGTACTCGGGACCGTAGTAGTTCAGCGGCGCGTCGAACATCTCGTTGGCTTCCGCCTGCTCCACGTACTTGGCCGTGGACCGAATCGGATAGCCGGCCGGATACAGCATCGTGAACTTCGATCCCGCAGGCGAATTCGCCACCAACGCCTGTGTGTTGTCGACCTGGGACTTGTTCTCCACGACCAACGGCCACAGGCCGAAGTACCCCTGAAGTCCGAACGTCGCCGCGCCGACGGTTCCGGCGAACGCGCAGGCGACCGCCACTCGCGTCGACACCATCCGTACCGTGCTGCGTGCACCCGCGACATCCGCGTCGAGTGCAGCGATCAGCATCGGCGCGATGAGCAGGACACATCCGGGAATCGCGTACAGATAGACACGGAAGATGGCCTCGCCGCCGTAGCTCTGGCCCGCGAGAAGCCCGATGGAACCGAATGCCATCACCATCGGAGCCCAGAACGGCTTCTTCGTCCGCCAGGCATAGACGATCGAGATCATGGCCAAGCCGAACACACCCGCGGAGAGAGCCCGGCAGATGAGCGAGGTCACCTGTTTGCCCAGGATGCCAGGCGTCTGCACGTTGCTCGCCGCGTTCTCGACCGGATCGAACCCGGACAACAGGCCGTACGGGGCGACGATGTCCAGCCGTGGAATCAGGTACCCGATCAGGATCAAGGCCAGCGGGAACATCAGCCACCACGGCTTCGCGCGGCGAGTGACCAGCAGGACCCCTGCCACAGCGAACAGCCAGTACGGCGTCAACTGGTGGGTCGGTACCAACGCCGCGAAAGGAACGAGCGCGAGAAATCCCGCGACACGAAGCTGCGTCGAGGCCATCAGCAGAACGAGGAAACCGATGGCGAGAACGAAGCCGAGCGACTGCGGCGCGTAATAGTCCTGCCCCACCCAGTTGACCAGTTCCGCGAGCATCGCGGCGGTCACGGCTGTTCGAGGCTTCAGCTTCAACACGCGCGCCAAGGCGTAGACGAAGAATGCGATCAACACGTGCACCAGCGGCGCGAACACATGCGCCAACGACATGATGCCGTACCCGGTCACGTCGCTGAACCATGCAGTGACCACGAAGAAACTGGGCCACTGAGCGTAGATGTCTATGCCGTTCGGCGGCAGCGAGCCGAACGACAGGATGTACTCGGTGACAGCGACGTGCTTGTACGTCCACTCGTAGACGGGAGCATCGGTGACGAGTGTGACCGTCAGACGCTGCACGATGATGGCCACGGCTACAGCGGCGACCGCCGAACGAAACTGATGACGCTTGACCGCCAACAGAAATGCCCCGACGACCAACGCCATGCACACCACCAGCACCGGCCCGGTACCGGCAGTCAGCAACCCGAACTGGGAGTAACCGGCCTTCTCCAGGCCGGGCAACGACGGGAGCCACAGTACGAGGGCGAGCGCGAGCATCAGCCCGGCGACGTTGCGGCGCAAGTACTCTCGATCCCATACCCTGCCGACGAGCGTCGTCGCGTGTTCACCGAGTTGGCGTCGATCGACCAGCCGTCGCAGCCACGTCGACCACCCCGAGGCATCGGGCCACGCCCTGTACTTGCGATACCACAACAGCGACGAGCCGATCTGCAGGAGAGCCACGAGCGCGGTGATCCACCGGGGGTTCCACTGATAACCCCACATGGCACCGGTCGTCACCAGAGTCATCAGTGCCAAGCTCAGCACCGGAACCGCTGCGAAACGGGCACGAGGAGGAACGTAGACCCACGTCAGAATCGTCGCGCCGGGTCCGACGAAGATCAGCACCGCGAGGAAAACCGCGCGCACGACACCGGGAAGAGGGAGCATCGCCGCCGCGGCGCACACCGACGCGACGACGGCTACGTCGGCGAATCGAATTTCGGGCCGAGGTGCAGGCAGAGGCGTCACCGCGATCGACGGTTGCCGATCGAGCGAGAACCGACGATCAACCGAGGACCGGGGCACGGTTCACCTCCAACAACGGCTGACGCTTGCGGCCTTCCTTGCGACTGCGACGCAGCGCACCCGGGCCCTTCGCGATGGACAGTAGTTCCATTCTGCCGATGCCCTCGGGAAGATCGTCCGCGAGATCCTCGGGAGGAGAGGCAACCTTGGACATCCGTGCGGACAACACGACCGTGCTGCCGAGCCGGCGGAACGCAACTCGCGCCGCGAGCAGTGCCGAACGCCTGTTCGTCGCCACCGTCGTCAGCCACGCACCCAAGCCCAGTCCGTAGCCTCTGGCCTGCACGGCCAAGGCGTCGGAATCCGCACGGTGCCGGTGCCACACGATCGCGGCAGGCTCGTACACCAACTTGTCTCCGGCCATCAGGACGCGGAAGAACATGTCCAGATCCTCACCACCGTTCGTGGGAGAACCGACACCGAGAGCCTCGTCGAAACCACCGAGGTCGAACATTCGGTCGCGGCGCACCGCGAAGTTGGCGCCCGTCCCGTAGATGCCGACCTGGAACGGAAACAGCGGAACGTCGGCGGGAGGCTCGGCGAGCGAGAAGATGCGAGGCGTCACCGAGCTCGCCCACCCGACACGCCGGTCGAAGTAGGCCTGGGCCTGAGTGCGGATCTCGCCGCTGGGGACGATCCCCGAGACACACGCGACGCGGGCATCCCGGGCGAAGCCGCGAGCGATCGAGGACAACCACCGCGCGTCGACCGCGACGTCGTCGTCGGTGAACGCGACGATCGAATGCCGCGCAGCACGCAGGCCCGTGTTGCGCGCGCGAGACAGTCCGGCAACCGGTTCCGACACGACGCGCACGCGAGGATCACCGAGTTCGGTGACATAGCGGGTGGTCGCGTCCGTCGCGGAAGCGTTGTCCACGACGACGACCTCGAAGCTCGGGTAATCCACCTCCAACACCGAGGCCAGCGCACCGCGCAGGTGATCGATCCGGTCCCTGGTGCAGATCACGACCGTGATGTCCGGCTCCGCGCCGTCACCCTCCGGAAGTGATTCGGCGCCGTGAACGTTGAGCTTGCGAACGGCCTCGACGAGCTCATGGGTGTCGATGCCCTCCGAGACGATCGGGAGATCGACGAATCCGAGCGGGTCGGCGGAACGTCGGACGAGGAGCCGCGCGCGCGAATATCCCTGAGCCCCGTCGAGGGCGAGACGATCGGGCAACGCGGTTTCGATGTCGACGTCTCCGATCCACACCGCGCCGGACCACTCGGGCGGCTGCGCGCTGACGAGTGCAGGCTGGAGAACGGATGATGTCGACACGGGGTGGATCCTTTCGATACTGCACGGGGAAATACGTGTTCTGGAGCAGGCAGAGTCAGTCGGTTCGGTATCGGACCCAGTCGACCGACATCGTCGCCGGGAATTCGGTGTCGGCGTCGGTAGGACCTGGCCAATCGCCGGCGACCGCGACGTTGAACAGCAGGTAGAACGGCTTGTCGAACACCCAGTATTCGTCGCCGCCGTCGAGTTGCGCCGGGGTGACCGTCTGCAGCACCTGATCGTCCATGCCGATCACGATCTTCCGGGGCGCTTTCTCGACCCAGTAGACGTGATACTCGTCGGCCAGGTTGTTGGCCGGGTACCCGGCGAGCTGAACCTTCTGGCTGTTCAGACTGTCCGCCTGTGGAGCGTGCACACCGATGTGGAAGTTGTCCGCCTCGTTCAACGTCTCGATCGCATCGATCTCACCGGAAATCGGCCAGCCGACGTCGTCGATGTCGGTCCCGAGCATCCAGAAAGCAGGATGCAACCCAGCGCCGGCAGGCATCTTGATACGCGCCTCCACGCGGCCGTAGGTGAACTCGAACTTGTCCTTCGTCGTCACCCGCGCGGAGGTGTAGCCGTCCGGCGTGCGCAACGCGGAGATGGACATGTTGCCGGACCCGTCCTGGTACGCATTGTCGACCGAATCGGTGTAGTTCTGTTTCTCGTTGTTACCCCACCCGGTCTGGCCGGTGTCGTAACTCCAGTTGCTGGAGTCGATCCTGGATCCGGACGGTCCGTCGAACTGGTCGTACACCGTGAAACCGTTCACCGCTTCGGCGTCCGCTGCCTGTGAACCCGTCGCATCGGACTGCGGCCACAACTCGCGGTACGCAACGACACCCACCCCGACAGCCAGAAGCAGAACCACAGCAAGGACTGCGAACGACGGCCACCGTCGTGTCCGCCGAGGCGGAAGACGCGGCGGAGTCCCGGAGGACGGAAGTCGTGATACCTCGACCGTCGGCGGATCATAGCGATGGGTCATCGATCGTTCGTGCCGATCGGTCCACGGTGCCGGTCGGCGTTCGTGCTGCCGTAGACCGGACGCTCGTCGGGGCTGTACGTATCGGCGGACTCGTCCGCCTCACTGCCCGCTGCGGTGTCCAGAATTCTCAGCCGGCGCGCAGTCCTGCGATGCGCGACGGCGAGCACCACCGTCGCGACCAGAATCGCGTACACGACGACGCGCTCGATGGTGCCGATTCCCAACCCGAAGTTGTGTCCACCGATGAAGCACAGCGACGCGGCCAGTCCGATCCACCCGAGCGTCGTGACCGTGATCCGGACCGAGCCGTGCAGCGAGCGATGCCCACCCGCCACGATGAGCCCGAGCGATCCGACGACGAACATCAGCGTCGCGCCGAACGAGTGCACGCTGTAGTTCAGACCCTGGTTGATCGACCCGGCGACGACGGCACCCAGCCCGGCGACAGCAAGGAGGACACCGCCGCGGACGTCGAGTACACCCGTGACCATCCACGCCACAGCCGCGACCACGAGGGCAACGCCGACGAGCGCGATCGACACGTCGGCCAGGACGTACAGCTTGCTGCACGGCCAGTTGCCTGTCGGGCCGCAGAACGGAACGCCGAGCTCACTGATGAAGTTGGTCCGGTAGCTGTAGAGACCTCGCCACGTGGCCGCGACGACGAACTCGAACACGAGCAGTTGAACCACCGACAAACCTGCCCAGTAGCCGATGCGTGCCCACAAGGACGCGTCCGTTCCGGTGGTCGGTTTGCCGCGCAGAGCCCTACGGGCCTGCTGCATGTGAATGCTCATCGGGACACTTCCTGCGCAGTGAGTAGAGCAGTGGGATCGGACATCGCCAAGTTCAACGCGGACTGTACTGCGTCACGGTCGAAGAAATTGTCGTGGAACGACGCGGTCACGTGAAACACGTCGCGAATGTGCATCGCGGTGATGACGATGGACTCCGGAAGGCTCGGCTCGCTGAGCGGAGCGAAGACGCTCGCTTCCGGATCTGCCGTCCACGCGATGCCGTCGAGCTGTGGAATGCGCCCGACGTCGGAGAACGTCAGCCGCGCATCGGCAGTCGCGGGAGCCGTGGTGGTCGCGATGGCCGGAAGAGCGGAGCGGGTGCGCAGGTAGGTCATCGTGCTGAGGGCACCGGCAGCGAGCGGGCGGCCCTTGTCGATGGCGTGCGCAACGGATTCGTGCAGTGCGGTGGCATTCGTCGGGTCGATTCCCTCGAAGTCGATCCCGACTGCGAAGTTGCCGAGCACGATGCCGTCGGTCCGCAGATAACGCCTGCAGTCGAACAGAAACCCAGCCGAATAGGACGTCGAGATACCGCGTGCGGACAGGGCAGTCGCGATTGCCGCGCACAGAATGGACGTGACGGACACCTCGGGGAGATTGTCCCGTCGCCACGCACGGATCGCCGCGGGTGCACCGGCAACCGACGTCGCTGCTGCCACCGCAGGCGAGCGGCCCCACGGCACCCGTGCCTGCTCCATCGGCGCGAGCGCGGGAGTCACGAGTTCGGCCGGGGGCTGTCCGAACTTGCCGTAGAGAACGTCGACGACTTTGCCGGGGTTGCGCGCCATCCAGCCCGCCAGTGCACGGGGGAGCGGGTTGCGAAGCGTACGTGCCTCGGCCCACCCCGGAAGAGCAGGAACGGCAACAGGATCCGCGAGAAACGCAAACAATTCGATCGGCAGAACCGCATCGCTGAACCCGTGCGACAGATCCAGCAGCAAGTATTCACCGGCGAGTACCACCCGGATCGGAACATCGATCGACACCGAATCGGACAGCTGCTCCAACTGCTCGACCACGTCGGCGCGACCGATCGGAGCAGAAGTCGTGACGTGGTCACAGACCGACTCCGGACGGTAGGACCACTTCCTCGAGTTCGGATCCACCCGCAAACCGAGGCGCGTCTCGCGGCCGGACGACGCGAGCCGGAGAAGTCGTTCCTTGACCCTGTCGATGCCGCCGAAGTCCGCCGGTCCGAGAGCGCAGACGATGCGGCCCTCGGAGCGCAGCATGTCCATCGCGCTGGCTTTGTAGTGTGCTCGGCTCACGGTGCGCTTCTTCCAGGTGCAGGTTTTCGATAGGGGGCGCGTAACGGGTCCGTGGTTTCGAGGTGCGCGGTTCGGAGGTGATGAGCACCGGCCGAACTGAATTCACGATCCTGGGTGCGGTGCGTCGGTGGACCGAAATCACGAGGCGAGTCGTCGCGTGCAGGTGGTGGTGGGTACGGGCCGCTGGGCGGGAACGGGTCCTCGGGCGGCTCTTCGCCGCGCGAGGACAATTCACGGATCCACTTGATCAACGGAACTATCAACACGAGCGCGCCGAACGCTTCCGCGGCGAGGTACGCCCACCCGACAGCGGCGATTCCGAGCCTGGACGACAGGGTCAGTGAACCGACGATGATGATCGTGGTGGCAACGACCTGAACGACGACGGCGAGCCGCATCCGGCGCTGCACACGGGCCAAGCCGTCGTACAGCGAGCCGATGACCGACAGCGGAATGGTCACTGCCGCCAACTGCACGATGATGGTGCCGTTCTCGCGGTACTGCTCGCCGACGATCCCCAGACCGAACGGAGCGATGACGGCGAGGAAGAAGGAACCGCCGACGGCCACGATGCACACCATCGTCATGAAGCGTTTGGTGAGGCGGTTGAACTGCTCGGGGTTGGCCGCCACTTCGGCGACGAACGGGCCGACGAGCACGCTGATGAGAATGTACAGTGCGCTGACGATCGACCAGGTCAACGAGAAGTACGCGTTGTCCTCGGCGCCCAGGGTGGCGACCACGATCATCGGAACGAGCAACGGAGCGAGCGAGCCCAGCGCCGTGATGCCGTAGGCGGATCCGAAGTAGGACCACAGCTCGCGCCTCGGAGGAAGATCCGGTTCCGACTTGTAGCGCGGCTCGTTCCTGAGGTTCTTCAACATTGCTCGGAAGACGACGACCGACGCGATGATCGCGGGGACTGCCCACGCCGCGATGATCGAGGTGCTGCGCGCGGTCGAGAACAGAGCAAGCAGGAGAACGAATTTCACGACAGCGTGAAAGACGTTCTTTCCGGCCGCCCACCGCGCGACTCCCAGCCCGGAGGACGTCTGGTCCTGCAGAGCGAACACCGCGAGAACAGCGACGAAGGGTGGGAACGAGACGATCTCGGCGGTGGAGGTGAACATCTTGTCCACCGGTGCGACGAGGAGAAATCCGCAGCCCAACACGAACGCGAACGCGGTGACCGTGATGTACCCCCGCACGACGAACGACTTGGCGAGCCTGCCGGAGACAGGTAGAAAGCGTTCGTACATCGACCCGAGGCTCAGATTGGACAGCGTCGAGAGCATCACCGCGGACGTGATCACGGCCGATGCGCTGCCGACCTCCGCAACCGGATAGAGGCGTCCGGCCGCGGCCCAGAACAGCAGACCGAGACCGCCGGTCACGACGGTGGACAGCATCATGGCCAGCGAGTTCAGCGCAAGATTGCGGTCGGAGCTCTTGGTGTCGGTGCCCGACGCGTTCTGTTCGGACGTGTCCAGGTTCGTGGATTGCAGCAGCGGGGTGCCGTGGAGGTGAGGCTCGGGTGCCTGCACTTTCTGGATCGGCATGGTGTGAGCCATGAGGCCCATGTCCCAGCGAACCGGTTCGAGCGGATACCACTCGAGCCGTTGCAGATTGTCGTGCCGGGGTGGAGCAATTTTCGGAGCGCGGTGCTTCACAGTCGATTCCACCCGACCGGTACAGGCGGCGACGGCGCGACGATGTCGACGTCGAACGACTCGGCCGCGGCCTGGAGCAACTCGGCGCGTACGGTCTCGCGCAGGTCTCGACCGTACAGCGAGTGATCACCACTGTCGAAGGACTTCACGACGGCCGGGCGCACCGACCCGCCGTGTCGACGCCTCGCCGCACGCTTGCCGCGCAGTCGCTCCATCCCTTCGGGACCGCGGTTGTCGACGAACCACTCGGTGTCGGTGGGGGAGAGAAGCACGGTGGTACGTACGTTTCCGGCCTCGAGCAGACGCAGGGAGATCTCCGGCACCTGAATCAGGCCGCGGTTGCCGAGCCAGAACCACAGGGGGTACGGCATGGCCGACTGGGCGCGGTTCTTCACCGTGACCCCGATGTCGTGGAGTGCGTCGAGAGCTTTGCCGACGATGCCGGTGTCCTCGGTGCGCATCGAGGATCGTTTGACGAATTCCAGGCGCTTCGTCGTCCAGTCGAGTGTGTTGAGCAGAACCGCCGACCCGACGCCCAACTCGCGGGCGGCGTAGCTGGAGTACCACGAGCCGGAGCACATTCCCGCCACCATGACGTTCCGCGGCGCAGTTCCCGCTGCTCGGACGGCAGCGAGCGCGTCCTCGTTCCCCGCGTCGCTGTAGAGGCGAGTGATCTCGTCGTCGAGGACCTCACCGCTTTCGCCGGTGCCCCGCCGATCGAAACGCAATGTCGATACGCCCTGAGCAGCAAGCACTCTCGACAGTTCGACCCAGCTGCGGACGGGACCGACGCGGTGCTCGTTCGCTGTCGGATAGAACACGACAGCCGGGCCTCCGGGTATGCACTCCGACGAGTACGTGCGAATACCGAACAGCGCATCGGGACCGACGGATTCGATCTCCTCGCGGACCGCGCCGAGGTTCGAGACGGTGCGCAGCGGCACGGACACCTCGGAGGTGACGTCGCCGAACTTGTCCGCCACCCACTCTGCGATGTGCGCGATGTCCGACGTCGGAAGCTCGACCTCGAAATCGCTCGGTTCGAGAAACGCGTCGTGGCGGGACAGGGTGTGCTCGTCGGCGTTCTGGTTCGCGACGACGGTGCGAATCGGCTTGGAATCGCCCCGCTCGGAACGGGTCGCGACCAACACGGGAGCCATGAGCGACGGCACGGCGGTGGTGTCCAGTCGACCGAGAGCTTTCGCGGCGTCCGGGTGCAGTACAGCACCGATGATCGAGACCCTGGGGTCGACGTCCGAGTCCTGGGTCACGCTGACCGAGTACAGGGCCTTCTGCTCGTGGACATAGGACCGGCCGCGCACCACCGGATCCCACAGAGTGACCGCGGCGAGAGGTCCGACCTCCGAAGCGACGGACGCGGCGAGCAGTGCACCCGCCCGCAGTCCCACCAAGGCGACGTCGGTGACGCCACATCCGCGTACGTAGTCGACGGCCGTCGCGATGCTGCTCTGCCACAGTGCGACATTGTCCGCCGCATCCTGCGCCCCGTACGAGTCACCGGTACCTGCGTAGTCGAATCGAAGAACGAGAAGCCCTCGCGCGCACAGTTTCTGCGCGAGAAGCGTCAGGCCGCGGTAGGAATCGACCTGTTCCTTGCCGAGCGGCGGGCAGAGGACGACTGCGCCTCGCGCGAGACCACCGGCGGGAACGTGCACCGTTCCGAAAAGTCCGGCGTCCTCGGGCCCGAACCACGTCGAAAACTTCCCCTCGGCGGTCGGATCGGCCGCGCTGGGCACGTCGGCATTGTGCAGTGCAGTACTTCGACTGTTCACTTCGGCGTCCTTCCAATCAGGTCGAGAGACGGGTCGAGGGGGGGAGACGTGCTGAGAGATGCCTGCCGTGAGGGTCAGGACAGGGCGGCGGGCCACTTGCTGCGGTCGAGACCATGGGTGCGCAACATCGCCAACGCGATACGCTCCATGCCGAATCCGACACACGCACTGTGCGCGGGCTCGCCGTCGACGGTGTGAATCCCGAAGGTGTGCCCGAAATGGTCACGGTGGCAATTGCACGAGACGACCGCGGTGCCGTCGTCGAGGTCTCCGTAGAGCTTCACGACGAGTTCGGTCTTGAGGTTCTCGTTTCTCTGGTTCGCGGCCAGCATTCGGCCGGCGCGTCCGAAGAACGGATCGTTGGCGATGACTGCTTCTGCCTCCAACCCGAGATCCGCGAGGACCTCCAGTCCCCGGGCGACCCAACGCTCGCGGTGCGCGATGGCGTCGTCGGGCGTACCGACACGAACGTATTCGTGCATCCGGAAGGCCTGCATCCGTGCGGGATCGACAGCAGGTTCGTGGCGGAAGCAGTAGCCGTAGATGTCGAGCAGACGACCGTCCTCCGGCAACGTTCCGGTCATCATCGAGTACGAGGGATGGCATGCGGCCGACACCAGCATGGTGCCGGCGGACTCCAGGTGGTGATCCCAGTCCTTGCCTTCCGAACGGTCGGCGAGGAGTGCGGCGTGCGCCTTGTTGTCGCCGTCGAACGTGTTGATCGCGCCGGTGAGATTGGGGAACGATGCGATGTAGTCGGTGCGCTCGAAGGCCTCCCGTGGGAAGACCGGAGGGAAACGGAATCTCGGTGCGGCGTAACCGTGCTCGGATGCACCCGCAGCCTTCACTCGCTCGTCGATGGTCTCGATGATGTCCTCGAACTCGCCGGATCGGCCGTACAGGCCTTCGACGGAGCTGGGGACCAGCAGGCCTGCCTCGACGAGTTCGTTGCGGAATTGTGCGCGCGCGGTGTCCAGTTCGGTTGCTTCGGCATCATGGGCTGCGCCGGCGGTGACAGTCATCTATTTCCCCTTGTACACGAGTGCGAGCTGCGAATTGTGGCCGAGGATGCGCTCGTTGCTGACCATGATGGCCGAGCCGTGCGCATCGCGAAGGTGGCGACCGATGCTGAGCTCGCCGTCCTGCCGGTAACCGGAGATGCCGCAGATCTGCATCGCTTTCCCGACGATGTCGATGACGAGCGTCGACGCAGTGACCTTGACGTTGTTGATCCTGACAGCGAACCCGATCGCTCCCAGTTCTGCGGGTGAATCGGAGATCGCTTCGAACTTCCCCGCGGCTCCGAACACCGTGTCCACCAACTGCTCGTGCACCACGTAGAGCTCGGCGAGGCGCAGTGCCGCGGGCGGTGTCACACCGGGCGTACGACTGGCCGCTTTGCGAACCGACTTGCGTGCCTTGGTAACTGCCGCATCCGCAATGCCGAGCCATGCCGCACCCCACAGAACGTGGGCCGCGGGAAGCATCGTCTGCGCCGAGATGTCTCCGTAGTTGTCACCCAGAATGTTCGACGACGTCGTCGACGCCTCCAGCTGGAATCCTGGGCTGCACGTTCCACGGAATCCCAACGTGTTCCACTCGCCCGTCCTGGTGAGGACCACGTCCGGCTTCTCGCAGACGACCAGCACCTGATCGCTCGGAGGGCTGTCCAGCGAACGGCGTGCGGTGGCGAGAACGAACTGGGCGTACTCGCCGTAGGAGATGACCGGGGCTGTCTTGGAGAGTGTGATGTGCTCCCCGTTGTACTCCACCGCGCAGCCACTGGTTCGGACGTCACCACCGATGTTGATCTCGGTGGTGGCCGATGCGACCAAGGGTTGCTCGGCAGCGAGACGCTGCAACAGCGCGATCATGGCGTCGGACTTGCCGTGGCGAACGATGGACAGCACCTGCGACTGGTGCATCACGAAGATCATCGCCGAGGACGCGCACTCCGCTCCCAGGGAACGGGCGATGTGCGCGAGGTCGGTCAGGGACTTCCCACCGCCGCCGAACTCCGTGGGAATGCCCGCAGCGAGCAGCCCAGCTCCGCGCATGGCCTCGACGGATTCCGCCGGGAAGCGTGCGTCGCGGTCGACCGAGTCCGCGTGCTCACGCAACACGGCAAGGACGTCGGACAGCGTCGGGGCGTCGGTTTGGTAGACGGTGGACATCGGCGATCAGTCCGTCAGCTGCGCGAGCGCGGTAGCGATGGCATCGATGCTGCCGAACGTGGACTTCTGCAGCATGGTGTCCGGGAACTCCACGTCGAACTCGTCCTCGAGCGCGATCATCACGTTGACGCTCGCATGGGAGGTCAGGCCGTTGTCGTACAAATCTGCGTCGGTGTCGATATCCGCCGCGGACACGGGCATCTTTCCGAACTTGTCCAGAACGTCCCGAACACGAGCAACGTCACCAGAATTGAGCGTTTCCACCCGAGTACCTCCACCGAATCTCGTTTGATGTCCGAGACCGGACGGCCTCGACTCACGACCGTGGGTAGGAAGTTGCACTGCTGTTCCAACCCAGAAGTCTCCCCAGACCCACCCAAACAATATCTTAGATTGTTTTGAAGCGTTACCGAGTCGGGGTAGTTTGCTCCAAGAACCTTTTGTCGGCTCCGTGCCACCAGCCGGGAACCCGCCCGTGCTGTGGTGTATGTCGCATCTGCCGGAGTTCGATCGACGGCCGCGACCGCGTGCGCAAAGTACAGTGGTCATGGGGTCGGGACCACAGAAATTCGAAGGAAACACGTACCGATGGGTGGAGTCTGCGGCGTGGCCGTGGAGTCCGATGCCGTCCGCATCTCTTATTTCCGAGACGGACAACGCATCGAGGACTCGATAGATGCCGAGGGAGCCAAGTGGCTCCTGAACGGCAAACTGGCCGACTGCGGACCATTCGACGACGTCGTTCTCACCGGTCGTGACTCGGATGCAGTCGAAACGCTGTTGGCCTCCATCGACGCGGGGAACACCTCGACGATCCGGATGGTCGACGAGTCCGCAGCCCTGCTCGCCTACGCACGGTCCGTCGATCAGCTCGCGAACGCGCGTGCGCTCCTGGTTCTCGATCTGGGTCGTTACGGCACCTCGGCGTTCACGCTCGACGTCGCCGCAGGTCGAGTCACTCGGACTTCGCGACGTGCCGCGTTCTCCGGCGAGGGACTCGACGACGTCGTCGAACGTCTCGTCATGGCGAAGGGCATCCTGCCGCCTGCCCACGGAGCGGACGCCGAACAGGAATACCGCGCGTTCTTCCGTGAGCTCAAGGAACTGATCACCGCGTCGGCCGGTGTGCGCGCGCCCGGGAACGGCCCCATGCTCCTCACCCGCGAGGAGTTCGAGGAAGCAATCACGTCCTCGCTTCTCCAGACTCTCGCGTGGGCGTCGCCCGAAGATCCCGACGCGATCCTGCTCGTCGGCGGCCAGGCACAGATTCCTCTGGTCGGAGCCCTCGTCGAGCAGGAGTGGGATTGCCCGCTCGTCGTCCCGGCGTCGCCCGCATCGGTGTTCGTCGAGGGAGCTGCGCTCGAAGCTCTCCCGATCGCGCCGGAAGTGGGTCTCGACGACGTTCTCGAAGAGCAGTACCCCGGGCTGTTCGAGGAATCCGACAGTGACCGGAACGACGACGACCGGAACGACGACGATCGGAACGACGACGACCGGAACGACGACGACCGGAACGACGACGGCACGGATGTACTGGAAGTCCGGACACTCGACGACACGGAAGCAGCCACGACGCCTCTTCGTATCGTCGCGCCCGGCCCGGCAGCGCCTGTCCGCGAGCGAGAAGACGCCTCTCGCCCTGGACACGGCACGACGGCCGACACCGACGAATCCTCGACGCAGGCCGCCGCCCCGAAACCCCGTCGGCGTCTGCGGTGGTCCGTTCGAGACGCGGCCGGGATGGCGGCCGTCGCGGCGGTCGTGGTGCTGGTGTGGGCAGTCGTCTTCGTTCGTGGAGACACGCCCCCGCCGCCGGGAATCGGAATCGATCCCGTCGACAGCCCGACGAGCCAGGTCTCCGTCGCCGAAGGAATTCCGACCGTGGTTGCTCCCGATCCTGAGTTGCCCGAACCCGGGGTGCCCGATCCCGAACTGCCCGGCGCTCTCCCGGGCGACACGGGGATCGTCGACCAGAACGAAACCGCTGACCCGGAGTCGGGGCAGGAGCAGTATGCCGAAGTCGGTTTCGGCTCCGGTACCGGACTCGACGTCGGAAACTGACCGCTCGGCTCCTCGGGCCAGAGCCGCATCGGCTCCATGCACCCGGTAGCGTGGCGCTTCGAGGACGATCCCTTCTCGTCCGACCGTGCATTTCGAAACGAGGCAGTCGATGACCGTGTTGTTGGGGGTGTCCATGGGCGCCCATGCCGTCCGTATGGCCCTGCCACGGAACGGCACAGCTCTCCTGCCGCCCCGCGTTCTCGAAGCTCCGCAGCAACTCTTCTTCCGTAACCAGGTGATCGACACCGTCGACGACGACGTCGAGTACCTCGCCGCCGAGTCCATCAGCGCTGTCGCAGCCGAGTCCGAGCCGTCGATGTCCACCGGCGTCGCCTACCGCGACGAGCACCAGGCCGACACGCTGGTGCGGGCTCTCGACAACCAGCACCTGCACAACTACCGCCTGGTGCACGAGGTGGAAGCCGTCGTCGAGTATCTGGTCGCCAGCGGTGAGGCGGCCGGGTACTCCACCGTCGCGCTCTACGACCTCGGAAGCTCGGGATTGAACGTCAGCGTCGTCGATCTCGACGCTCGCCGTGTCATCACGACCCGTCGCACCACCGAGTTCAGCGGCGACCGCTTCGACGAGATCCTGCGCGACAATCAACTGCAGCGGCTCCACAAGCCCCTCGACGCACCGGACATCGATCTGTTCACCCGACGCTGCCGCGTCGCCAAGGAACGACTGTCCGGCAACGACGCCGTGTGCCTTCCGGACGAGAGCGGAATGATCCTGCTCTCCCGGGACAGTTACGAGACCTTGATCACCGACGAGGTCGACCGGTCCATCGAGTTCGCACGCGACGTGCTCATCGCCGCGCACGTACCCATCGACGCCGTGGTTCTCGTCGGCGGCGGCTCGCGCATCCCGCTCGTCCGGAAGAGGGTAGGGCCGTCGCTCGACCTTCCGGCGTTGACCCCCAACGAGCCGGAATCGGTCGCCGCCCGCGGCGCGGCGCTCTCGGCCAGGCCTGCGGAGGGTGGTGCAGTGGCGCAGGGCACGGCCCCGGCACGCTCCAGCGCCCCGAACGGTCGCCCGGTGCCCGCGCGTCCTGCAGCGTTCGCGGCACCCGTCGCGCCGCGCCCGACCGATGCGACACCGACGATCTCGATCTCACGTGACGACCTTCCCGCCGACCTGCCGCCTCTGGTGAGCGCATCGGCTCTCTCCGCTGCCGCGGCTCCCAGTCGTGCGACGCCTCCGCTGTCCACGCCTCCGCTGTCCGCGCTTCCGCCGTTCACTCCTCCGCCGGTACCTCCCACCGAACCTGCACCGCCTACGGGACCGGCACCGGAAGAGCCGTCGCGTCCGGGGTCCGAGTCGCCGGGGTCCGAGATGCCGGTGTCCCATTTCGCGTTGAAGAACGTCTACTGGCTCGATGCCGCTTACGAGGACGACGACGGTGAGGACGAGTCCGAGCGGACTCGTCGTCGAGTCCGCTCCTGGTCCGTCGTCGGGGTCGCCGCGGCCGCGGTGATCGCGGTATCCGGGTTTCTGCTGACCCGGCCGAGCAGCGAGCCGGCAGTGGTCGACACTGCAGTGACCCAGGCGCCTGCGCCCAGTGTTGCTGCGACTACACCACCCTCGACGGTTCCGAGCACGCCCGTCGCGCCGGTCGCCCCACCGGCGCCGGTCACGACCACCACGGAAGCGCCCGCGCCGACCGAGGCCACCGTCGCTCCGCAGCCGCAGAGCGTGGAAACTCAGGTGACGGAAACTCAGCAAGCGCCACCGCCTGCACCGACGCAGGAGGTTCCCGAACCTGCGCCCGCGCCGCCGCCGCTGATTCCAGGGTTGCCGGACTTCACGTTGCCGACGATTCCGCCGCTGTTCCCGCCTGCGCCCTAGCTCAACGGGACGGACTGTTTCGCGGTCTGACGTGCTCGAAGATCAGAATCGTCTCCGTCGCGGCGACGGCCGGGTGTGCGCTGAGATTGTCGACGACGAAGTCGCGTAGCGCGGCGGTGTCCACGGTGGCGATCTGAACGAGGAAGTCGTCGGCGCCTGCGATGAAGTAGATGTTGAGCACCTCTTCCAACGCCGCGATCTGGCTTCCGAACTCGCTGATTCGCTTGCGCGCATCGGCCTGGAGGCGCACCGAGATCATCGCCTGGATGCCCTGCCCCAGTGCCTCGGGGTCGATCTCGGCGTGAAACCCGCGGATGACCCCGCGTTCGACGAGTGACCTGACTCGGCTGAGTGCTGTCGACGGGGCGATTCCTGCGGCCGCAGCCAGAGCGTTGTTGGGGATACGCGCGTCGCGGCGAAGTTCGTCGATCAGGATGTGGTCGATGTCGTCGAGCCGAACGTGCCGAACATCGTTCGACGGGCGACCCTTCGAGGGGCGTCCCGATGAATTTTCCGGAGACATGATGCGACTGTACAGAATTATGTTCACATCAGTTGTGGCTTGACCGCTGATAATTCAGAGTTGGCGTACCAGCTCAATCGATTCGGCTTAGGAGCACGTCATGAAAATCGGAATTCCACGCGAGATCAAGAACCACGAGTACCGGGTTGCCATCACCCCGGCCGGTGTTCACGAATTGGTCTCGCGCGGACACGAAGTCATCATCGAAACCGAAGCAGGTACCGGATCGTCGCTGCGCGACACCGACTTCAAAGCGGCGGGCGCTCAGATCTTCACCTCCGCGGATGCGGTCTGGGAAGCTGCGGATCTACTCCTGAAGGTCAAGGAGCCGATTGCCGAGGAGTATCACCGACTGCGCTCGGGCCAGGTGCTGTTCACGTACCTTCACCTCGCGGCATCGAAAGAGTGCACGGACGCACTGCTGGCGTCGGGAACCACGTCGATCGCCTACGAGACCGTCACCGCTCCGGACGGCACGCTGCCCTTGCTTGCGCCGATGAGCGAGGTCGCCGGTCGACTCGCGCCGCAGGCCGGGGCCTACCACATGATGGCCAGCGGAGGTGGGCGCGGAGTTCTGATGGGCGGAGTCCCCGGAGTGCGCCCCGCCAACGTTGTCGTGATCGGAGCCGGTGTGTCCGGCCGTAACGCGGTGGCCATCGCTCACGGCATGCACGCCGACGTCACTGTGCTGGACCTGAACGTCAAGGCGCTCAGGGCAATCGACGACCAGTACAAGGGCGCCGTCAAGACGGTGGTGTCCAACGCGCTCGAGCTCGAACACGCAGTTCTCGATGCGGACATGGTGATCGGCGCAGTGCTGGTTCCCGGCGCGAAGGCTCCGAAGCTCGTCTCCAACAGTCTGGTTCAGCGCATGAAGCCGGGCTCGGTTCTCGTCGACATCGCAATCGATCAGGGCGGCTGCTTCGCGGACTCGCGTCCCACGACGCATGCCGATCCGACGTACCGCGTTCACGAATCGGTGTTCTACTGCGTCGCGAACATGCCGGGCGCCGTGCCGCGCACCTCCACCTACGCGTTGACGAACGCGACTCTGCCGTACGTGATCTCACTGGCGGACAGGGGATGGGAAGCCGCAGTCGCCCAGGACTCCGGATTGAAGGCCGGGCTGAGCACGCACGCAGGCGAACTGCTGTCCGAGACCGTCGCCGCGGCGTTCGCCTGACACTCAGCGTGAATGGCGACCGGACTTCTTCGGTGCCGCCCGCTTCGGCCCGGCAACTCCGCCCGGTCGAGCGAGCAGTGCGGCGATGCCCGTCGTCAACGGAACGGACAGAGCAAGGGCGACGCCACCGACCGACGATCGCACGATCTCGATCGCCACGGCGTCACCCGTCAGCACGTCCTGGATGGACCTGCCCGCCACGCTGAACAACAACAGCAACGGCAGCGCTCCACCCGCGTACGCGAGCACGAGGGTGTACACCGTGCTCGCGATGTGGTCGCGGCCGACGCGCATCGCCGACGAGAAGATCTGCCGTCGGGTGGCGGTGGCGTCGGCGGACGCGATCTCGAACGCAGCCGAGGCCTGCGTGATGGTGACGTCGTTCAGCACACCGAGCGATCCGATGATGAAGCCGGCGAGCAGCAGCCCGGTGATGCTCACCTGCTGGATGTAGGCCTGGACGTCGGTGTTCTGTTCTTCCGACAGACCCGTCAGATGAGTCATTCGGATCGCGACGTAGGACAACACCGCAGCGAGCGCCATCGAGGTCAATGTCCCGAGCAAGGCGGAGCTCGTGCGTAGGTTCACTCCGTGCGCCAGATACAGCACCGCGTACAGGATGATCGACCCCGCCACCAACGCAACGGGTATCGCCGGGGCGCCGTCGAGCAACGCAGGCAACATGAAGCCGACGAGAACGGCGAAGGCGATGATCAAACCGATCAACGCACGGAAGCCGCGCCACCTGGCCACGACGCAGATGACGACCGCGAAGACGGCGACGATGATCGACAGCGGCAATCCGCGAGCGAAATCGTTGAACGAATACTGCGTCGTTCCGTTCGGATCGGTCTGCCGGACCAGTCGCACGCTCTCACCGGTACGGATGTCGGGTTGGCCTGGACCGGGCACGATCTCGATGAGAGTTCGTGTCCCCGCGTTCGGCCCGGAATCGATGGTCACGATGCTGCGCTGGCATTCGTATCCGGCGCCGATCGGTGGCGTCGGATTACCGGTGAAGACGCGTCCGGCGGAACCGCTGCCGCAGGCGCCGATGTCCTGGGACACGACCGTCCCGGCTTCGGTGTTCACGGCCCCGCCGCCCGAGGTCTGGAATGGAAGCGGGATCTCGACGCTCTGTTTGCTCGGCCAGAGCAGCACGGCTCCGGCAACGACAGCGAGACCGATGGCCAGCAGTAGGCCGATCACGATCCGGGCGGCGACGGGTCCGAGTGGAGCCGGCTCGTTGCTGTGACCGTGACCGTGTCCATGCCCGTGTGAATCCACGGTGCAAGGCTAGTGGGTGACGACGCGTCGGACCCAGCGCGACGCGGGGGTCGGGAGGTTTGGGAGCTCGGTGGCGGGGAGCAGGGGGGGCGTCCCCCGCCACCTTCCTGATCGCCCCGGGGGGGTGGGGTACGACCAGTGCTCGGGCACACAAGGTGCCGACCGCCAATCTACAGAAACTTGGGTCCGTGTGTAGGGCAGCGGGGATGTTTTTTGTGTCACTTTTCAATCACTTTCCCTACTTTCCCGTCAGTTGACGCGGCGGGTCGAAGGGAAAAGCGAAACAACCGACCTACTGCTTGTACGACGCCAGGAAGTTTCCGAACCTCTCGATGGCAACGGACAAGTCGCGAGCCCACGGCAGCGTCACGATGCGGAGGTGGTCGTGCCCCGGCCAGTTGAAGCCGGTGCCCTGGACGACGAGGATCTTCTCCTGCAGCAACAGATCCTGTACGAGCTTCTCGTCGTCGTGGATCTCGTGCACCTCGGGGTCGAGACGCGGGAACGCATACAGTGCGCCGCGGGGCTTCACACACGAGACGCCGTCGATGGCGTTGAGTTTCTCCCACGCGACATCGCGCTGCTCGAGGAGGCGGCCACCGGGCAGGATCAGGTCCTCGATGCTCTGGTGTCCACCCAGTGCCACCTGAATCGCGTGCTGTGCAGGCACATTCGGGCAGAGGCGAGTCGACGCCAGCAGGTCGATGCCCTCGATGAAGCCGGCTGCGTGTTCCTTCGGCCCGGTGATCGCGAGCCAACCGGAGCGGTAGCCCGCGACGCGATACGCCTTCGACAAGCCGTTGTAGGTCAGGCAGAGCAGGTCGGGAGCGAGGCTCGCCAACGAGATGTGCTCGGCATCGTCGTACAGGATCCGGTCGTAGATCTCGTCGGCCAGCAGCAGCAGCTGGTACTTACGGGCGAGGTCGACGATGCCCTGCAGAACTTCTCGCGAGTAGACCGCACCCGTCGGATTGTTGGGGTTGATCACCAGCAGTGCGACGGTCTTCGGGGTGATCTTCGATTCGATGTCCGCGAGGTCGGGGTTCCATCCGTTCTCCTCGTCGCACAGATAGTGCACGGCCTTGCCGCCCGACAGCGTGGTCATCGCCGTCCACAGTGGGTAGTCCGGCGCCGGGATCAGCACCTCGTCGCCGTCGTCGAGCAAAGCCTGCATCGTCATGGTGATGAGCTCGGACACACCGTTGCCCAGATAGATGTCGTCGACGTCGACCTCGGGGAAGCCCGGCTCGAGCTCGTACCGGGTGACGATGGCACGGCGAGCGGACAGGATGCCCTTCGATTCCGAGTAACCCTGGGCGTAGGGGAGAGCGGCGATCATGTCGCGAACGATCACGTCGGGCGCCTCGAAACCGAACGGCGCGGGGTTGCCGATGTTCAGCTTGAGGATGCGGTGCCCCTCCGCTTCCAGCCGCGCCGCGTGGGCGTGTACCGGCCCACGGATCTCGTACAGCACGTTCTGCAGCTTCGTGGACTGTTGCAGTGTGCGATGGCGCGTCTGGTGGATCGTCTGCGGATTGCTCACGCCCTTATCGTGCCAGGTGAAGTTCTCTCACCGCGAGCGGATTACTTGTCGGTAATCGGTGCGACAATCGACGGCATGTGTGGACGCTATGCCAGCACCCAGAGCGACAGTGATCTCCGCGCGGTGTTCGACATCGCAGAATCGGTGGGGGACGAGCTTCCCCCGTCCTACAACATCGCGCCGACGCAGACCGTACGTACGGTGCTGGAACGCACACCCAAGGACGAGCCGGAGTCCGACGCCGTGCGTCAGCTCCGGTCGGTGAGGTGGGGCCTGATTCCGTCGTGGTCCAAGGACGCCAAGATCGGCAGCCGGATGATCAACGCGCGATCGGAGACCATCACCGAGAAGCCGTCGTTCAAGAAGGCTGCATCGAAGCGTCGGTGCATCGTCCCCGCCGACGGTTACTACGAGTGGGAGAAGCGCGACGGGGCGAAGGTTCCGTACTTCCTGCACGCAGAAGGTGTCCTGGCCATGGCGGGGCTGTACGAGCTGTGGCGTGATCCCACGAAGTCCGACGACGACGAGGATCGCTGGGTCTGGTCCGTCACCGTGCTGACGGCGCCTGCAGCCGATGCGCTGGGGCACATCCACGACCGTTCGCCGGTGGTCATCCCGGACGGCCTTCGCGACGACTGGCTCAGCCCGTCCATCACGAAACTGGAATCGGTGCAGGAGATGCTGGCCACCGTTCCCGAGCCTCGCCTGCTTCCCTACGAGGTGGGGACCGCCGTCAACAGTGTGCGCAACAACAGCCCCGAACTGCTGGATCCGGTCGCTTAACGAAGCCGCCGCACGCAGACGGCTCGCATGCTCTCGCGGGTCTCGTCGTCGAGGGTCTTGCCTGCCGGTCCGTCGAGCATGGCGCTGAGACGGGTGAAGTAGGACCGCGCGGGCAGGCCGAAGTGGACGTAGATGTCCTCGTCGCTGCCTCCGCCGTATCCGTACCAGGATCGGCCGAATGCCAGGATTGCGTCGTCGACGCTGTTCGATGTCGTGTTGCGCACGGTTCCCCCTTGGGTCGAGACTCCATTCTGTCCAGCACATTTGTCCGGGGGATGAACGGCGCGTAACGACCGCAGCTCGTACCTGGCTTGTCCGGTTGCCTACGCTGGTCGGCATGACTGCGACCTCGTTGCCCTTCGGTTCCTGGCCGTCCCCGATTTCCGCTGCGGATCTGTCCGCGAGCGGCCATCCGGTGGAGGGTGGGCGATTCGTCGGCGACGAGATCCGGTGGGCCGAGATGCGGCCGACAGAGGGCGGCAGGACGACGGTGTGCCGCCATCGAGACGGGCACGTCGAGACCGTGATACCGGAGCCGTACAACGCCCGCACCCGTGTTCACGAATACGGGGGCGGAGCCTGGACCACCGTGTCCGACGGGCGAATCGTGTTCTCCGAGTTCTCCGATCAGCGCGTCTACGTCACCAGGCCCGGCGATACTCCGGTTCCGCTGACGCCGGAGCCGGAGACTCCGTCGTCGGTGCGTTTCGGCGAATTGACGGTCGTCGGCGACGAGGTCGTCGCGGTCCGTGAGGTGCACGACGGTACGGCGGTCGCTCGCGACATCTGTGCGATTCGGCTCGACGGGACAGGTGTCCGATCGCTGGTGTCCGGATCTCACTTCCTCGCGTTCCCTCGCTTGTCTCCCGACCGCAGCAAGCTGGCCTGGATCGCGTGGGATCACCCTCGGATGCCCTGGGACGGAACGGAATTACGAGTCGCGGATCTGTCCACCGGTGAGATCACTGTGGTTCTCGGCGGCGACGAGGAATCCGTTCTGCAGCCCGAGTGGATCGACGAGGACACGCTCTACGTCATCAGCGACCGGACCGGGTGGTGGAACATCTACCGAACCGACCTGTCCGGCAACGCAACCGCACTGCACGAGGCCGAAGCCGATTTCGGAGCGCCGCTGTGGCAGCTCGGGGCGCGGTGGTACTCGGTGCTGGACGACGGAAAGCTGCTGACCGTCCGCACCTTCGGGACCGACACCCTCGCCGTACTGGACCCGGAGACGGGCACCTTGCAGGACATCGATCTGCCGGGACTCACATCGGTGACACTCGGCGCGCGCAACGGAACATCGGTCCTGCTCAAAGCCGGTGGTGCCCAAAGCCCGAGCGGATTGCGACTGCTGGACCTCGAATCCGGCGACACCACGCTGGTGCGTTCCGGACTCGAAACCGTGCCCGACGCCGACTACCTCCCGCACGGTGAGCCCGTCACGTTCCAGGGGCCCGAACGCGAAGTCCACGCTATCGCCTACGCACCTCGCAATCCGGAGTACACCGGGCTGGACGGCGAACTGCCGCCGTACGTGGCATTCGTTCACGGTGGCCCGACAGCGCACGTGGCACCTGCACTGAACCCGGTGTTCGCGTACTTCACCAGCCGGGGCATCGGCGTCGTCGACGTCAACTACGGCGGTTCGAGCGGATACGGCCGTGCATACCGGAACAGGCTGCGGGGCCAGTGGGGAATCGTCGACGTCGAGGACACCGTCGCCGCTGTCCGAGGCCTCGCCGACGCGGGCCTGGCCGATCCGGCGCGTCTGGCCATCGAGGGTGGCTCGGCCGGCGGCTGGACCGTCTTGGCGGCGCTGACGTCGTCGGATGTCTTCGCCTGTGGTGCATCGTATTACGGCGTCGCCGAGCTGGAGATGTTCGTCGCCGAGACTCACGATTTCGAGTCCCGCTACATCGACGGGCTGATCGGACCGCTCCCGGAGGCGCTGGACCTGTACCGCACGCGCGCACCGGTCAACAACGTCGACGGCTTGTCGTGCCCGGTTCTGTTGTTGCAGGGCCTGGCGGACCCGATCGTTCCACCGTCGCAAGCCGAACGATTCCGGGATGCTCTGGTGAAGAAGGGAATTCCTCACGCCTACCTGGCGTACGAGGGCGAATCGCACGGGTTCCGCAAACTCGAGACACAGGTGAACGCACGAGAGTCCGAACTGTCCTTCTACGGTCAGGTGCTGGGCTTCACGCCTCCCGGCATTCCTGAACTGGAGCTGTGGCGACCGTGAGCGGTGCTGGTCGGTTCGGGAGCCAGCACCCTTTTTGTGGGGTCCGCACACGTGCTCGGACCTGATTCGGCGTGTCAGGTCGGCAAAAAAGGTGCTAGCTCAGGCGAACAGCAGAGTGGGGCGCGGGGAATTCCCGGCACGATCGGCAGCCGCATTGATCAACCGGTCGATGTGCTCCGGCCGGTCGAGATCGGCCCAGGTCAGCCGGACCACCTGCGCTCCGCCTGAACGGATCCGATCCTCGCGGACCTTCTCCTTCCACGCGACATCAGCCGGTGTTTCTCCCGTGGGGACCAGCCGACCGTACTTGACGAACCCGTCGAACTCGATCACGGTGAAAATGCCGTCCAGGTAGAAGTCGACGCGGGCGAAGACACCGTTGCCGTCGGACACTCGAACCTGAAGCCTCGGGGTGTAGCCGAGCTGGTGCAGCACCACCCGGCAACGAGATTCGCCGACGCTCTCGGACTTCCCGTTCATGAACTCCGCCACCCGACGAGCCTGTCGATTGTTCGGATGGTGGGCGCACGCGTCGAGCGCCGCAGCAACCTGCTCGGGAGTCAGATTCTTCGTTCGTGCAGCGAGATCGGCGATACAGACGGCGTCCGCGAACGTCAGCGATCGCGCCACATCGGCAACGGTCCGAGGTAGTGCGGTCACCCGAACCCCGTCGACGACGGCCACGTCCGAAGTGGAGTACGTCGCCCCGTGCACGATGCGATAACCGTTGCGCCGGCCACCGCCGCTCCTGTTCCGCGTGATGTGCACGTACCGAAGATCCGACGCGTTCACATCGAGACCGTGGAAGACCGCAGCCGTCGAGTGGCTGAGTATCGCGTCGTCGGCAGTAGCGGCGTCGAGCACCGCCTCGGCGACGACGCGGTGCTTCTCGGCGGGGGTGAGCGCATCGAAGTCGCTTCTGCTGACGAACCTTCCAGGCCGAAGTCGTCGCCAGGCCTTCGTGCGGCAGAAACGCTGCAACTCAGCGTCGGACACCCCGCGAGTCAAGGCATCGGATCTGGAAACGATTCTCGTCATGACCGAATCGTGGCAACCGCTCCGGCACGGAACAAGAGCGGTTTCAGAAATGTGGACAACGCCTGGGGCTGTGGATAACTCGGGCTTACGCGTGCACATTCGCGGAGTGTCGAGGGCGGAGCGTGCTATAGGGACCTGGCACCCCTACTGACGACTCCGCACGCCTGCTCTGAAGTGAACAGGCGTGCGGAGTCGGTAAAAAGGGTGTCAGGTTACTTCTTGCGTCCCGGAACCTTGGTGCCCGGACGGAACCCGAGTCCACCCGGCTTGGCCGGAGGCGGAGTCCTGGTCTCCCCGTTGGATTCCGCTGCGCCGTTGGAATCTGCTGCACCGTTGGAATCTGCTGCACCGTTGGACTGCGTGTCGCTGGTCGACGTCTCGGCAGGTTCCTGAGGTTCGCTGTCCTCGGGTTCTGCCGGGGCCTCTGCAGGCGATTCGGCTGGTGCAGGAGTCGCAGCCTTGCCCGGTGTCCGTGCGCCTGGCTTCTTGAAGCCGGACTTCACGGCCAGACCCTTGGGTGCGACCGTCGGCTTGGACTCCTCGACCGGTGCGGAACTGTCGACATCCGTGCCCTGAGGCTCCGGTGCCGACGTCTCCGACGCAGGTGCTTGCGGTTCCGCGGGCGTTTCGGTCGCGGTGTCCGGGGCTGCAGCAGTCTTGCCCGGCGTTTTCGCGCCTGGCTTCTTGAAGCCCGATTTCACGGCCAGACCCTTGGGCTTGACCGTCGGCAACGACTCCGACGACGCAACAGGTGCCGCCGACTCGGACGCAGCCGATTCGGTAGCTTCCGCTGCCGGCTCGGACGGTGCTGCCTGCTCGGACGGTGCTGTCGCCTCGGACGGTGTAGCAGGCTTGCCGGGTGCCTTGGCGCCGGGCTTCTTGAACCCCGACTTCACGGCGAGACCCTTGGGCTGGACGGTCGGCTTGGACTCCGCTGTTTCCGTTGCGGCTTCGGCCGTCGTGTCCGAAGCTTCAGGCTCCGCTGCGCTTTGGGGCTCCGCTGCGCTTTGGGGCTCTGCTGCCTCGGCGGGCTTGCCCGGTGCCTTTGCGCCCGGCTTCTTGAAGCCGGACTTGACCGCGAGACCCTTGGGCTTGACCGTCGGCGTCGACTCGGATGCTTCGGCAGGTGCCGCTGCATTGTCGTCCGTGTCTGCCGGTGCCGGTGCTGCTGCCTTCGATCCCGGTGCTTTGCCCTTGATCGCGAGGCCCTTGCCACCCGGCTTTGCGCCTCCGGCAATACCGAGCCCCTTGGGCTTGGCCGGAGCATCGGCGCTCGACTGAGCTGCCTCGGTGGCGTCGGGCTTCGCGCTTCCTGGTGCTTTCGCTCCCGGAGCCTTCGCGAGACCCTTCATCTTCAAGCCGCCGGCCTTGGGAGCCGGAGCAGCAGGGGCGGACTTGGCCTCTGCAGGCTCTTCGACGGGTTCGATCCGCTCGGCTTCCTCGACCTCGGCGGCGTCCTCGGACTCCAGCTTCTCCTCTGGAGTGAGCTCACGCGGGATGACCTTGATGTTCTCGCTGAGAACGGACGACTCGACGCGAGTGATCGACTCGAGCATCAGCTGCGCGACGTCGACGACCTCGACACCCTCGTGAGCGCCGCCCTCCTGACGCGCGGTGACACCGTCGGTGAGCATGACGCGGCAGAACGGGCAACCGGTGGCGATCTTCTGTGCTGGTGCCCCGCTCCCGCCCAAGGTCTCCAGCGCTTCGTCGACCCGGTCGATGTTGATGCGCTTGCCGATGTTCTCTTCCATCCACATGCGAGCACCACCGGCACCACAGCACATGGACCGCTCACCGTGACGCGGCATTTCCTTCAGGTTGGAGCCCGACGCGGCCATGAGCTCGCGGGGAGCGTCGTAGACCTTGTTGTGGCGACCCAGGTAGCACGGGTCGTGGTACGTGATGTCCTGGCTGACGGACGCCACCGGGATGAGCTTCTTCTGCCGCACGAGACGGTTGAGGAGCTGGGTGTGGTGCACCACCTCGTAGTCACCGCCGACCTGCGGGTACTCGTTGCCGAGCGCGTTGAAGCAGTGCGCACAGGTGACGACGATCTTGCGCTTCTTCTGCTCGACGCCCTCGAACACACTGTTGAGCGTCTCGATGTTCTGCATCGCGAGCTGCTGGAACAGGAACTCGTTGCCTGCGCGACGAGCGGAGTCGCCGGTGCAGGTCTCGTCCGCTCCGAGCACCATGAACTTCACGCCCGCCGTCGCCAGCAGTTCCGCTACGGCCTTGGTGGTCTTCTTCGCGCGGTCCTCGTAGGCACCTGCGCAGCCGACCCAGAAGAGGTACTCGTAGTCACGGAAGGAATCTGCATCCTGGCCGAAGACCGGGATGTCGAAGTCCATCTCGTTGATCCAGTTGAGACGGTCCTTGGAGTTCTGGCCCCAAGGGTTGCCCTTGTTCTCGAGGTTCTTGAACAGGCCTGCCAGCTCGGACGGGAACTCCGACTCGATCAGCACCTGGTAGCGACGCATGTCGATGATGTGGTCGACGTGCTCGATGTCCACGGGGCACTGTTCGACGCAGGCACCACAGGTGGTGCAGCTCCACAGAACCTCGGGATCGATGATGCCGCCCTCGACGGCGTCGGCGACGAGCTTGCGATCCGCCTCGTCGCGGGCAGACTGGGGGATCTTGTCCAACTTCGCCTGATCGGGGTTGCCGTCGGCGTCGACGAGACCGACCTCGTCACCGGCCATGTCCTTCTTGCCGCCGGCGAGGAGGTAGGGAGCCTTCTCGTTTCCGTGATCGCGGAGCGACATGATGAGCAGTTTCGGCGACAACGGCTTGCCGGTGTTCCAGGCGGGGCACTGCGACTGGCAGCGGCCGCACTCGGTGCACGTGGTGAAGTCGAGCCAGCCCTTCCACGTGAAGTCCTCGATCTTGCCCGCACCGAATGCGTCGACGTCGGGGTCGGCGTCCTCCATCACGAGGACCTTGCCGCCGGACATCATGGGCTTGGCGGCACCGAGTGCAACGCCGCCGTCGGCCTCACGCTTGAAGTAGATGTTGGGGAATGCGGTGAAGCGGTGCCACGCGACGCCCCAGTTGATGTTGCGGCCGACGATCAGGAGCCAGATCATGCCGGTCATCAACTTGACGAAGGCGAACACGGAGACCATTTCGGGACTTGCGGGCAGCAGCTTGGCGACCTGCATCGTGAAGAAGTCCGAGTAGGCGTTGGCGTGACCGTAGGTGGCGATCTTGCCGGCCTTGACGAGGATCATGCCGAGACCCTCGAGCAGAACGATGCCCTCGATGACGTACGCGACCTTCATGCGCGAGCCGCTGAAGCGTGACTGACGCTCGGGCTTGCGCGGATGGTTGAGCTGACGGATCACGATGAGGGTGACGATGCCGACGACGGTTCCGATGCCGAGCAGTTCGTCCCACAGATGCCAGGCGAACGTGTTGCCGAAGAGGGGCCACTGGAACTCGGGGTTGAACGTCTGGCCGTACGCCTCGAACCAGAGCAGGAAGCCACCGAGGAAGCCGACCATGACGAGCCAGTGAGCCCATCCGACCGTTCTGAACTTCGTCATGCGCGTGTGCGCGATGAACTCGATCATCATCTGCTTGAAGCGCGGGATGAACGGGCGCAAGCGGGTTTTGTCCGGCTGGCCTTGTGCGATGGCGGCAACCATCTTCCAGATCCCTCGGAAGAAGTAGGCCCAACAGACAAGGCTGAGGAGGAAACCGACCGTGCCCAACGTGATCGTCAGGGCGTTCATGAAGCGGCCTTTCGTTCGGTGGTAGCGGGGCTGTGCTACCTCGGGTCAGCCCGATCAGCCTAAGAGTAGCGGCGCTACCCGTCGGTAACAAGTTTGTTGTTACCGGCTGGTAACTTAGGGGCGGCTTAGATGCGGCTGCTGGTGACCGCGGGTTTTCGCCTACCGGCCGACGGGCTGAACCGGTCAGTAGGGTGTGTTCTGTAGGTCACGTTATGCCTAGCGAAGCAAGGGTCCGCAGAGAAGGCAGCCCTAAGTGCCCTGTCGAGGTGCCCCGAAAATTGGGGGCACGAAGATTCGAATTGGCTGATTTGCCCTGTTTTCACTGGTCTCACCGATTTCGGGTCGACATCTTGTGACGGGTGATAACCAATGGGACTCGCATAGGCGCCAAGAGGATAACGTTCGGTCGGAGTTGTGAGATATGCTGCAGCGCGCACCGACTTACTCGCGGATTCAGTCTGGGGTGTATCTGCGTCTGACGGGCTACCTCTGTTCGGTACTGCCAGGCTCGATTGCATAGAAACGGAACAATCTCCACATGAAACTCAGCAAACTGGTCGTTACGGCAGCGTTCGTCGCTTCCGCAATGGGTCTTGCCAGCGGCACTGCCTATGCACAGCCGGCAACCGATGCCCCCGCACCCTCGGAAGAGGGCACCGCAGGCGAGAACATCGGCTTCGAATCCAACCTCGAGGACCGCACGATCGTCACGACGATCGACGCCGGAGTCTTCAAGGTCGCCGACGACGGCAAGACCGTCGACGTTCTCGACTCGACCGACAAGGTCGTCGTCACCCTGCCGCTGTCGTTCAATCTCGGTGGTCTGAACTTCCCGTACGAGCAGAACGTCGACAACGACGGCAAGACCCTGCGTCTCGTCCCGCAGTTGGACCTGACCAAGGCGTCGGCCAACTCAGCATCAGTCGGCGCCACGAAGGTAGCTTCGACGGATGAGAACTTGAAGGCGCAGCAGACATTCGCGTCGCAGCTCGGTCTTGCTACTGCAATCGGCGGATTCACGGGAACCGTGGTCGGCGCGGGTCTCGGTTTGCTGGGTGTCACCATCGGACCGCTGGTATTCGCGACGGTCCCCGCCGGTGCAGCGATTGGTGGCGTAATCGGGACGATCATCGTCGGCGGGCCCACTCTGATTATCGCGGGCATCGATCTGGCTAACACTCTCCTGGCAGCTCCGGGCACGAGCAAGTTTGCTGACAGCACGAAGTAGTTAAATCACGAAAGCGGGCCCACGACCTCTTCGAGGACGTGGGCCCGCTTTTGTTTGCTCTAGCCGTAGCGGATACCTGGGCTGAGCAGGCGTATCCCTTCGACAACGATGGTTGCGGCGTAGCCCAGGAGGTCGAATCCGACCTGCAGAAGTGGCGACATCTTTTGGGCCTTTCGTTGAAGGGGTGAACGTCTATCGGTACTGGTGTACCGAATTTCCGGGTCGATCATACGATGCGAAGTCGCTCCGCGAGAGGTGCCGACGGCCGCGTCGGAGGCGCCGATCCGTGTCATGCGAACGGATGTAGTTTGTAGCTCTCTTTACGAACTCTTGGTACTTTGGAGCGGTGGAAACGGGCATCGCGACGGTTACGGTAGAAGTCTTGTCGAGTGCCGAGTCGATTCTCGACGACTGGGAGGATCTGGCGTCCCGGGCTGGCACAGTGTTCTCGTCCCGACCGAGTTTCGTGCTCAACGTCGCCGGCGCGCTGCGGCTGAACGTCAGGTTCGTCGTCGTGCGTCGCGGTTGCCGTGTGGTTGCTCTGGCTCCCCTCGATACGGTCAGGCGGGGACCGTTCGTCCTGGCGAAGGTCGTCGGCAGCACGTTGGGGGTTCCCCTCGAATTTCTGAGTGACGACGAGGAAGCCTCGGACGTCCTCCTCGGTGGCGTCGCCGACCAGGGGTGGATGCTCACGGGTGACTCGATGATCGCGAACGACCCGACGGTGGTGCGACTGGGGCGGCACGGCGCATGGGACGCGGACGCACTCGTGCGCGAGAGGGTCCCGGTCGTCGTGCTGCGGCCCGGCGACACGGCGTCGAGTATCCGCAGTGCCAAGTCGTTGAAGCGGCTCCGTCAGTATCGATCGAAGATCGAGCGGCAATCCGAGTATCGGGTCGAGCAGATCAGAGATGTCGCCCATCTCGACGCGCGCTGGAACGACATCGTCTCGCTCGCCGCCGATTCCGTCGAAGGGACCGACAAGGTCAACTACCTCGTGGCGCCGCACGGGGAGTTCGCGCGTGACTTTCTTCGGAGCGAAGCTCGGGCCGGCCGGTTGTGCATTGCCGGGTTGGTCGTCGACGGGCGATGGGTAGCGCACGAGATCGGCGTTCGCACGCATCGTCGGATGGAGGGGTGGCTCACCCACTACGATCCGTCGATCGGCAAACTCCAACCCGGACATCAGTTGATCGAATGGTTTGCCGACACGCACGACAGGCTCGGAGTCGTGGAACTGGATCAGGGCGTCGGCGTCAACAAGATCAAGAGCGTGTGGGCCAACGCGGGGGTACGACGTATTGCGGGTGACGGCGGTTCCGAGGGCCTGGTGGCTCTCTGGGTGCATGAAGTCGGCGTTACGCAACCTTCCTTCGATTCTGGCCCGAACCCGCTCGGCGCTGCACAGAGCGGCCGAGCGGGCCCAAGATCGATGATCAGCGCGGCGGCGCCGGCAGGAAATCGATGGCGGTTTGCCACAGCGTCACGAGATACTGCGCGAGATCCAGCCAAATTCCGTTGAATGCAGACACTTTCCGCTCCCCCTGCTACGTAGACGTTGACTGAGGAAGCATACCTTCGGTTCGAAGAAAAGCCCTCGATAGAACCTTAAGTTTGTTCTGCGGACAAAAATGTCGCCGCACCTCGTAGGAGATGCGGCGACACGTGTGCAGAGACTACGTGACCGGCGAGGTGCGCACGGTTGTTCCGGTTTCCGAGGCGACCTGGTCGATGGGGATGCCGAGGCTTGCTGTGCCGCCGTACTGCGCGAGAGCCAGGTTGGCTTCGGTGCAGTCCGGTGCGCCACCGCTGTTGGAGCCGCTGGTGATACCGAGTGCAAGGGTGCCGGTGACGATGGCGCCGCCGCTGTCGCCCGCGAGAGTGCATGCCGTGCTGGCGAATCCGCGGACAGCTCGGCTGCTGCCGTCTTCCATGTACAGCTGAGTCTCGACACGATCCGCCGCCACGATGCCGCAGGTGAACGACGACGACTGCCCCGACTTGCACACCGGTGCGCCCACCACGGGAGATGCGGTGCCGGTGATGGTGACGGTGCTGCCGTTGGCGCCGCGGACGGTGGGGCGATCCAGCCCGGAGGCGACGCCCTTGTCGTTCAGGTCGATGACGGACCAGTCGAGACCGCTGGCCGATCCGAGGCTGGAACGGTCGAAGCTACCGATTTGGGTGCTGTCGTTGACGTTCGCCGGGTTCGGCAGATAGACCGGCGCACCCCCGGCCCCGGTGTCAGCGTTGGGATTGCAGTGTCCGGCACTGAGATTGACCGGATTGCCCGAGCCGTCGGTGGCGTTGAAGCCGAACGAGCAGACGCTGATGTCCGTCGGCGACGTGCTCTTGATGTCGGACGTGGTGGTGACGTACGTGTCGCCGCCCATCGGCGACGGGTCGACGGGCTTCGGAGCGCCGGGGGACAGAATGACCTTCAGATTGGCAAGCAGCGTCGGCAGATTGAGCGCATTGCCGATCGGGCTGTTGACCACGTCGATGACGATCTGGTTGTCGAGAATGTCGATCGACGTTCCGTTGACCTGGCTGGCGACCTCACGAGGCAGCGACCCGATCCACGCATTCAAGTCGGACAACGACTTCTCGAGGCCGTCCGCGGACACCGGAGCCTTCGCAGTGTCGTACCCGTCCTTCGCCACGGCCTGAGCGGCGGCGTCGGATGTCACGGCGACGACGGCATTGCCGTCGGGACCGATCCAGGCACCCGCGAAATCGGACGGACGAGATGCACGGAAGTCGGACGCATATGTCGACAACTCCTGCGCGCGCGCCGCGCGGTCCAGGTACTCCTGCGGAGAGATCTTCAGATCACGCACCACAGCGTCGGCCAGTTCGCGGGGAAGCTGATCCACCGGGCTCTGGACTACATCGGCCACAGGATCCGCCGAGGCAGGGACCGAGAAAAGACCGATGGAGAGAAACGCCGTCGAACAAAGCACTGCGGCGCGCAGTGCCCCCGTGTTACGCATGAAATCCCTTCATCGGGTGCTGAGCATCAGCGACCCACCATAGGGCATGGTCGCGTAGATCTGGTGAAGCCGCAGTTCAGCGGGCTAGCCCATCGAACGGCGGGCGCAGTCTAGCGCGAGCCGAAGTCCGGAATCGTCGGATACGTGAAGTCCGGAATTGTCGGGTACGTCAGCCTCGGCCGGCCAGTCGGGCTCGAAGGCTGTTCTTCCTCGGGCGGAGGCAGTTCATCGAGAGCAGGCGGCTGCGGCCGAGCCGGCGTCGTCACCACCGGCGGCGGCACGGCGACGGAGCCTCGCATGGGTTCCTGCGCCGGCGATTCCTGCGCCGGCGGCTCCGTCGTCGGGAACGGTATCGCCGACGTCGGTGCGGCGGGCGCCAGGGGCGAGGACGTCTCCGGGGTCTGCGCATCGGTGATAGCGGGCGGGGTGACCTCCGCGCCGCCGTCGAAGGTTCCGAGCGCAGCGGCGATGCCGACCGATCCCGCGATGACGGCGACTGCAGCGGCTGTGACGACAACGAGCGGACGTCGTCGATTCGGTTCCGTCGACGGTGGGATCGGTGCTGCGTTCTGATCGAGAGGTGATTCGGAGAAGGCGAGTGCTGCCGGAGCGACGATCACCGGGATCGCATCGGTGTCCGGGTCGGATTCGTCTTGCGGCGATTCGAGAACGGCCAGTGCGCCGATGGCACGGGACGCGGTGTCGGAGAGCGGTGTCTGTCCGGACGAATCGACGGATTCGAACTCGAAGCGCGCGCGATTGGCGGAGATCAGTCTGACGTCGGGCATACCCGTGCGGGCCAAAGCGTCACGCATGACATCGATTTCGGCGGGACCCCAGCCAGGAGGGAGTGCGAATCCGACGATGGGAACAACTCCTCCGTGCACGGAAGTGACGTGAGCCGACAGCGATGCGATGGTCCGCGCGACCGACACACCGTCGAGCTGCCCGATCCGAGCCGTGCCGTCGGGTCCGACGGACAGCCGTGCCGGAGTTTCCAGGATCTCGGGTGGAGTGGACAGGGTAGGGCGATGTACGGCTACGGCAGTCGCCTCGTCGACGGCAACGGCGAGGAATCCCACTACGGCATGCCGGTCTGTGGGCTGGTCTCTGGTCCATCCGAGGGTTCGTCGGTCCCCGGTTCTTCCCCCGTGGAGACTTTCTCGTCCTCATCCTCGTCGGAGGGAGTGGTGTCGTCGGATGGTTCAGGGCTTGCGGAATCGTCGGTCGGATCTGGCGTCGGCGTGGCGGTGGTGGTTTCCTGGACGGGCTCCTGCGCGGCGGGAACGGTGCGGGGTGGCTCGATCGGAGTTGGCTCGGCCGAGGGCGAGGGCGCGGGCGCGGGCAGTTCCGGCATCGGTGCCGGAGGGAGCTCGTCGACGATGGGAACGACCGTCGGGAAAGGCAGGGTCGCGCCGGGTGCCGATGTGGTCGTCGGGGAGGCCGCTACCGGTGCGCTCTCGATCTCCGGCAGGGCCGGGGCCGACGAATCCTGCAACACCAGGGCGGTGACTGCGCCGCCCAGGGCAAGTACAGCCGCGAAGGTGGCAGCAGCGAGGACCGGCGTTCGCATCCACAACGGTGGGGTCCTCCGCGCGACGACGATCCGCTCCGTCACCGCATCGACCGGATATTCCGACGCCAGTGCTGCAGCGCCGCGAGCCGCGGCGATGCCCGGGTCCGTCCCGCCCCAGGTGGACTGGCTCGACTCCGCCCAGGCGGTCTGTGCTTCGGACTCGGCGACAAGCGCGACGTGTCCCAGGTCGAAACGGTTCATCGCCATCCGGACCGATGACACGCGCTCGGCAGTCCAGGTCGCAGGGAAGGTTGCCGCGGCGGCGATCGACGTCATCTCGGTGCCGATGGACTGCGCTACCTCGGCGAGCAGGCAGCGAAAGGTCATCGCCACGAGGTCGCCGGGCTCGAAACCCGATGGGACCTCGTCTGCGACGAACGCGGTGAATTCTGCAGCATTGGGATCGTCGGTGCCGCCTAGCGATGCGGAACCGTCGGCGTGGATGTAGAGGACAGTGTTGTGCAGGGACGCGATGTGCAGCGACGGGCTTGCGCTGTAGGGGTGCGAGACGGCAGCGATCGACCGCTGATCGTCGACGTACAGCCCGACGTCCGGAATTCCACCGTCGGCCGGCTTGTCACCGTCTGCCACGTGCCGGTTCACCATCGCCTGCGCTTTCCTGGTCTGCTCCGAGCAGGCGCACGACGCACCGGCTCACTGACCTGGATGTCGCATTCGGGGGTCCCGAAGTTACAGATCGGGTGATCCGGCGCCGTACCCGAGCGCGCGCAGCATGGACAACAACTCGGACCGGGATCCGGCGCCCAGCCGACGCCGGATACGTGCCACGTGATGCTCGACGGTTTTCGCCGATATGTAGAGGCGCGCACCCGCCTCGCGGTAGGTGACGCCCAGGACCAGGAGTTCGGCCACTTCGGCTTCCCGCGCGCTGAGCGAACCTTTGGGCTCCGCGGTCTCGTCCGTCGTGGGTGCTGCGGTGGGCAACCTGAGGGAGCGAGCGGTCTGGAGCAGCGACGTCGCGACGCGGGTGTCCGCCACGCGCAACGCTGCCTCGCTGGCGAGTCGGGCACCGTCCCACGACAGTCCGAACCGGGTCAGCGACTGCGCGGAGGCTTCCACGTCGGCGACGTTCGGGTTTCCCTGTAGTACCCCGAGCCACGCGCGTCCGGCCCCGGCCAGCGCGGCGGCGTACCGGTTGGACTCGGCGGCCTGGGCGAGTGCGCGGGCGTGCGGGACGAGATCGGCGGGATGCTCGGCCAGGATCGCGGCCTGGACGCCGTACCAGTGCAGCGACGACGACCACGCGTGGGGCTCGTGCAGGTCGGCGATCACCGCGTCGGCCTGCGCGGTCAGATGCGCGACGCGTTCCGGCTGTCCCACGCGGACGGCCGCCAGAAGCAGCTCCCCGACGGGGAGAAACGACAGAAGATCCACCGAGTACGACGCGACGACGTCCAAGGCCTCGTCCCATGCGGTCAGCAGTGCTCCGGTGTCACCGGATCGCCTGGCCAGGCCGACGCGAAGACCTGCTTCGAAGAGTCGGTTTCGGTTATGAGACAGCGGGATTCGAACCAAGTCGAGGTGCGCCTGCGCGTCTGCGGTGTCGCCCGCGAGCATCGACGTCCACGCGCGCAGCAGAACGAGCCTCGCTCGGTGTGGATGCGCCGCAGGATAGGCGTCGACGGCCCGGCGGGCGGTGGCGTCGGCGCGCGCGAGATCACCGGTGTGGAGCGCGAAGAGTACGGCGACGGCAGCCGCGGAATCGGGACTCGCGCGACGAGTCGTGCCCGAAAACATGGCGGTCGCCTGCAGGAGTGTGCTTGTCACGAGCGATACTTCGGGCGTCGACGTCGCTCGGATGGACTGCCGGATGCCTTCGGCGAGGAGTGTCGCCCGAGCCCCGGCCGCAGTCGGCGGACCGGCGGCGTCGGACGCTGCGAGCGACTCGGCGGCCGCTGAATTACCGGCGACGAGGGCAGCTGCGATCGCCAGATCCGCGTCGACGCCCGTCCTCTGCGGCCCGAGCCAGGTGTAGAGCTGGGCGGCGCGGGTCAGCATTCCGCGCTCGGCCGCGACGGCCGCCGACACCCGCACGGCGACACGGAGGGCTGCGACGTCGATCGAATCGTGTTGCCCGAGTGCCGCGTCGGCCAGCTCCTCGGCCGTGTCCAGATCGCCGAGCAGGAAGCAGTTCTCGGCCTGCGCCGGTGCGACGCTCACAGGATCTGCTCCCGCGGTCACGGCACGCTCGTACAGACGCACCGCGTGTTCCGGAGCGGCCGCCGAGGCAGCAGCTGTCAGGTATGTTGCGAGCTCGGGGTGTCGGATCCCGCTGTGTGACAGAGTCACTGCGGTATCGAGATCGAGAGTGTCGGTCTTGCAGCGGTATTCGAGCAATTCGGTCGCCGTCGACTGCATCCGTCGCGTCCCGACGACGGTCTGCAGCGCGCGATCCACCTCCGGCAGCGATTCCAGCGTCGACGACAACAAACCAGCGGCGACGGCGTCCTCCGTCGCTGACCCGGTATCGGCTCCGGTGCCGACCAGCTCGGTCACGACCTCCGGATCCGACCCACCGCCTAAGTGCGCCAACAGAACAACCGTCTGCGCGGACTCCGACAGGGAGCGCAGGGCCTCGACCCGGTCCTCGAACACGGCGTCGGACACTGCCCGGGTGACCGCAACATCGGCCTCGGCCCGGGTGGCGGCGTCGAGTGCCACGTCGACCGACCTCGGGCAACCGCCGGTGAGCGTCGTGATCGCGGCGGCCAGCACCGCGGACACCGGACGGCCCCTCGACGCGGCCAGCGCCGCGACGTCGGACTTCGTCAGCGCAGTGTGCACGGAATCAGTTTTGTCCGGTCAGGCCACCGAGAACGCCGCCGAGACCGTCGACGGTCCCACCGACTACGCCGCCGACACCGTTGCCGAGGTCGCTGACAGCCCCGCCGACTCCGTTGCCCACGTCACCGAGAGTGGGGCCGTTGTAGGTGGGGCGCGACGGGAGTTGCGGGCTCGGGACATTCACGCTCGGCGCGGTCACGTCGGGAACCGTCACGACCGGTGCGGTGGGTGCTGTGCCGGCCGGAGGGACGGTACCCCCGGCGACGGGTGCGGCGGGGTTCTGCGCGGCGTTCGGGTCGGCGACGACGGTGCCGTCGGGTGCGATGATCGTGCCCGGTGCGGGAACGAGGGTTCCGTCGGCTGCGACGGTCGGTGCGGGAAGGCCGTTCTGGGTGGTTGCGGCCGGGTCGGTGCCCTGGCCGGTGTCGGCGACGACGGCGGCCGTCGTGCCGGGGGCAGTCGTACTCGTCGTTCCCGCGGTGTTCTCCGAGACGGTCTCGGCCGGCTTGTCGTCGGACGTCAATGCCGTGCCGACGGACAGGCCGCCGCCGGCGATGACGACGAGAGCGGCGACAGCGGCGACGACGATGCCTGCCTTCTTCCGGCCGGACATCCCGGCGGGCTCCGCCGAGGCCGATGCCGGAGCCGACGTCGGGGCCGGGCGTGGGGCGGGGCGGGTGGCGTCGGCGAGCATCGATGCAGGGGGCGCGGGCGGTGCGTCGGCGACGACGGCTGCGGAGATCTCGGCTGCGATGATCGCGCCGCCGATGGCGGGGATGCGGCCGGGGTGCGGACCGGTGACGACCGGGACGCGCAGTTCCGACGAGATCAGCTCGGCGACAAGGGGAATGCTGGAGCTTCCGCCGGTCAGGAGGACCTGGGTGACGTCGCCGACGTCGAGGCCGGTGGTGTGCAGGGTCTCGCGGATCAGCTCGACGGAATCGAGGATGGGCCGTCGGATCAGATCTTCGAGTTCGTCTCGGACAAGCCGTGTTTCGCTGCGCAGGCCGGGGAGGTCGACGGTCAGCGTGGTCGCGGTCTCGTAGGACAGTCGCTCCTTCGCTTCGCTGCAGCGTGCGCGCAGTTCGACGAGAGCCCCGACGGTGTCCGGATCGAACGCGTCGAACTCGAAATCGCGACTACTGGAGACGGTGCCGAGGACGTACTGGGTGACGATGTGGTCGAACTGCGAGCCGCCGAAGTCCTGCGAGTGGACGCCGGTCCCGATGACACCTGCGTCGAGCCCGGTACGCATGAGCGTGATACCGAGCGAGGTGGCGCCGAGGTCGTAGATGACGGTCAGGCCCTCGCCCTGCTGCCCGCGTGAGCCTTCGAGCCAGCGCATCGCGGCGAAGGACTCGGGGACAAGGGTGGTGTCGGGGAGGCCGACACGATCGAGCGCTTCACGCAGCACATCCGAGGTGTAGCCGGTCCACCGGTCCGGGTGAGCGACGACGATCGTCGCATCGGAACCACCCGCGTGAGCAAGCTCGGAGACGAGTACGTGGGTGGCCGTCGCGAACAGGTCCTCGGCGGCGTAGGAATTGCCCTCTTCGTCGATCAGGGGGACGGGGTCTCCCACCCGGTCAGCGAACCCGGTGACGAGGTGTCGCTGCTGCCGGTCGGCGAGGGCCGCCAGATCGGGGGAGGAGTCGGGACGAAGATCGAGGGCGGTCCGACGCTCGACGGTCGGCATGGCCTCGTCGGTGGCGAAATCACGCGGTGCGTACGGGTCGTGAGACGCGTCGAGGGTGGCCACCGAGGTGACCGTTCCGATCCGAATACCGATCCCTGCGCTCATCATCATCTCCGACTTCGTAATGGGCAGCGACACCCGTCGACGCTGCTGGTGATGTCGACAGCATCGCATCTTTCGTTACGTCTCACAGCTGGTGACGGGCCGATCGCGGGCAAATCCCCTAATGGCCCGGAATCCCCTAATGCCGGAACCCTGGGTGGCGCCGATGGAGTAGGGGGTTCGTCCCCGTTGGGCGAACCGCCCCCGGGCCATAGCTTTGTGATCAACCACGAACGACCCCCCGGAACCCCGCTTCCGAACATCCAAGGAGCCTCAGATGGCCACCAACGCAGTACTCGACTTCATCCTCAGCCTGCTTCGAGACGACGAAGCCGCAGCCGCGTACTGCGCCAACCCCGAAGCAGCCCTCGCGGCCGCCGGCCTCGGCGACGTCTGCCACGCGGACATCGTCGCCGTCGCCCCGCTCGTCGCCGAGTCCGGCTTGTTCGCCGGAGCAGGTTCGCAGCTCTCCGCGATCCTCGGCGCAGGCGCCGGTGCGGCAGGCAGCCTCGACGGTTCCCTCGCCGGTGGCGCTGCCATCGGAGGCGGGCTGTCGACCGGACTCGGCCTCACTGCCGGAGCCGTCGTGGGCGGCGGACTCGCCGGCGGCGGTGTCATCGGTGGTGGACTGGGCGGTGGACTCGGCGGCGACATCGACTTCGCCGGCGACATCGCAGCCCAGATCGGCGCCGCCCTCACCGCAGCACTGGCGGCAGGCGGGCAGATCGGTGTCGAGCTGGGAGCAGCGTTCGGCGCGGCACTCGAAGCCTTCCTCGGCGCAGGCGCAGCGATCGGCGGTGGCCTCGATCTGGACGGTGGCCTCGGTCTCGGTGGCGGCCTCGACCTCGGCGGCGCTCTGACCGGTCTCATCGGCGGCGGCCTCGGCTTGGGCGCCGGGATCGGCGCGGAGCTCGGTGCAGGCGTCACGGCAGGCCTGAACACGGCCCTCGACGCAGCGCTCGGCGCCGT
The DNA here is from genome assembly GCF_002259425.1 of Rhodococcus sp. 14-2470-1a. Lineage (NCBI taxonomy): Bacteria > Bacillati > Actinomycetota > Actinomycetes > Mycobacteriales > Nocardiaceae > Rhodococcus > Rhodococcus sp. 14-2470-1a. The sequence continues at coordinate 121,415 of NZ_NPFZ01000010.1, read as the reverse complement.
CGGCGGAATCGACCTGGGCGCCATCGCCGGCGTCGAAGGGGCCCTCAGCGGAGCACTCGGTGCCGCATTCGGCATCGGCGGAGAGATCGGCGCCAACCTCGGCGCAGCACTTGGAAACGTCGTCGGCGCCGTCGTCGACGCGGGCCAGATCGACCTCGTTGGCGGCCTGGCAGGTGGCCTCGGAACCGCACTGACCGCAGGCCTCGGCCTCGGCGGAGGTGTCGCAGCCGGACTCGGATCGGCACTCGACGCAGCGATCGGCGCAGGCGCGGGCCTCGGCGGCGGATTGGGCGGCGGACTGGGCGCAGGGCTGGAAGGCGTGTTCGCCCTGCAGAGTGGTCTCGCCGCGGCTCTCGGATCCTCCCTCGGCGCCGTGCTCGACGCCGGCGCGCTGGCAGACCTCGATCTCGGTGGCCTCGCCGGACTGGACCTCGGCGGCATCGTGGCAGGTACCCTCGGAACCGCACTGGACCTCGACGCAGGCGTCGTCGGAGATCTGACCACGTCCCTCGGAACCGCCATCGACGGCGCGCTGGGAGCGGGCCTGGGCGGTGCCGCCAACCTCGAAGGCATCCTCGGCGCGGCATTCGGAATCGGCGGAGAAGCAGGCGCAGGCCTCGGCGCCGCACTCGACGGCATTGCAGGACTCGGCGCCGGGCTGGATCTGGGTGCGGCTCTCGGTGCAGGCGGAGCTCTCAGCGGCGCCCTCGACGGAGCGTTGGACGCAGTCGCCGACGCAGCAGGCGGCCTGGACCTCGCTACCGGTCTGGAAGGACTCTTCGAGGCCGACGGCGGCCTGGCGTCGACCATCGGATCCTCTCTCGGCGCCGTGCTCGACGCCGGTGCACTCGCGGACCTCGACCTGGCGGGCGTCGCAACCGGCGACCTGGGCGCACTCGTCGGCGGAGCCGTCGGAACCGCGCTCGATCTCGACACCAGCGCAATCGGCAGCCTGACGGCGGCTCTCGGATCCGCGATCGACGCGTCCGCCGGGGTCGACCTCGACGCAGCAACGAACCTCGAAGGTGTTCTCGGAGCAGCCTTCGGCGTGGGTGGACAGGCAGGAGCCGACCTCGGCGCCGCACTGGACACGGTCCTCGACACCAGCGGAGCACTCGATCTCGGCGCAGCGCTCGGCGGCGGCGCAGAACTGGGCGGAGCGTTGACCGGAGCAGTCGACGCAGCCCTCGGCGCTGCAGGCGGTGCCACGGGCGGTCTGACCGGCGGCGCAGCCGGTGACCTCGGCGCAGGCGCAGTCGGCGGCGTGACCGCAGGACTCGGCGGCGGACTCGCCGCCGTCGGAAACGCAGGTGCAGGCCTGGCCGGCGGACTCGGTGGCGGACTGTCCGGCCTCGGCTCCCTCGGCGGAGGCCTGGCAGGCGGATTGGGCGGCGGCCTGACCGGTGCAGTCGGCGGCGCGGTGGACGGTGCTGCTCAGGCAGGTGCCGGTCTCGGTGGCGGACTGGCAGGAACGGTCGACGGCGCGGCCCAAGGTGCAGCCGGACTCGGCGGCTCGGTCGCAGGCGGCGTCGACGGAACCGTCGGCGCGGGCGTGGACGCTGCTGCACAGGCAGGCGCCGGACTGGGTGCGGGTCTCGGTGCAGGCCTCGGGGCCGGACTCGACGCGGGTGCGTCGGCAGGTGCAGGGATTGCAGGCGGATTGGCGAGCGGCGCAGCAGCCGGAACCGACATCGCAGGTGACGTTGCCGGCGGCCTCGCCGGCGGTGCGTCGGCAGGAGCCGACGTCGCAGGTGACGTGGCCGGCGGACTGCAGGGCGGAGTGGCCACGGGAGCAGACGTTCTCGGCGGCGCGGCAGGCGGACTGTCCGGCGGCTTCGACAGCGTCACCGACGCCGCGGGCAGCGCATCCGGCTCGTTCGACTCGCAGTACGACTCGCAGTTCGACTCCAGCAGCTGGTCTTCGGTGGACTCGAACGTGTTCGGTTCGGCGCAGTCCTCGCTGGACTCCTCGCTCCACTCGGAGGGCAGCCTGCACGGCGCCGCCGACAGCACCGCGGACTCGGTGGCCGACATCGCGTCGGTCGATCACCACACGGACCTGATCAACCCGTAACGTTCCACGAGGGAGAAGCACGGCCCCGGGCGGTTCTTCCGCCCGGGGCCTTTTCTCTCGTTAGAGTCAGGTCGGACGAATGCACGAGCACCGAAAGAAGGCCATGGACGGGCAAGCGAAACAGCTGGCCGAGTTGCTCGATCGAACTGCGGCAGTGGCGCAGACGGTCGGTCGCTCCGATCTGGTGTCGAGGATGGAACTCGCGAAGGAACGGGTACTCGACCCCAGGAGACGCATCGTCGTCGTCGGCCCGTTGAAACAGGGAAAAAGCCAATTCGTCAACTCGCTGCTGAACCTGAACGTCTGTTCCGTCGGCGACGACGAGACGACGGCCATTCCGACCGTCGTGCAGAACTCCGAGCGTTCCTATGCCGAACTGGTGCTTGCCGATCCCGGTAACGACGCCGTGCGCGTCGAGGTTCCGCTGGACGAGCTGCAGAACATCACCCCGGCCAGCCCGCGAGCCGAGGGACGCGAAGTGCTCAGGCTCGAAGTGAACGTTCCGAGTCCCCTGCTCGCCGACGGATTGGTGCTGGTGGACACCCCCGGCGTCGGCGGTCACGGAAACCCGCATGCAGCAGGAACTCTCGGCCTCGTACCGTCCGCGGACGCAGTGCTCGTCGTGTCCGATGCCAGCCGCGAGTTCACCGAACCCGAAATTGCCTTCCTCCGTCAGGTTCTCGGCCTGTGCCCGTCGGTCGCAGTGCTGATCACCAAGACCGACCTGTACCCCCACTGGCGTTCGATCGTGGACGCCAACCGTGCACACCTGCAGCGCGAAGGCCTGGACGTGCCGATGATCTCGCTGTCCTCGCTGCTCCGCTCGCACGCACTGCGACTCAGCGACGAGGAACTGAACGTCGAATCCGGGTTCCCCGACCTCTACGCGTTCCTGCGGGACAACGTGGTCGCGCGCGCCGACGCCACCACCCGAACGGCGGTATCGCTCGACATCCGTTCCGTCGCAGAACACCTGACACTCGCCATGGGAAGCGAACTCGCCGCTCTTCGTGACCCGGAACGAGCCGCTGCAGCGGTGGCCGGTCTGCAACGAGCCAAAGCCGCCGCCGAGGACCTGCACAAGAAGACCTCCCAATGGCAACAGACCCTCGCCGACGGCATCGCCGACCTGGCGTCGGACATCGATCATGATCTTCGGGATCGGCTGCGCAGGGTGACCCGCGAAGCGGAGGAGACCGTGGACGAGGGCGATCCCGGCTCCGACTGGGCCGAGCTGGGGGATTGGCTGGAGGAGCAGATCGCGGCGTCGGTCGGCGACAATTTCGTGTGGGCGCACGAGCGCGCGCTGTGGTTGGCCGAGCTCGTTGCCGAGCACTTCGCTGCCGCAGGGGCGGTGGCGCTCCCCGATCTCGATCTCGGTGATCTCGACGACGTGCTCGATCCCGTTGCGTCGCTGGCAGATCTGGAGACGGGCAAGATCGGCATCACGCAGAAGGTGCTCGTCGGGATGCGCGGTTCCTACGGCGGTGTGCTGATGTTCGGCCTGATCACCACCTTCGTCGGCCTGAGTCTGCTCAACCCCATCTCGATCGGCGCGGGTGTCCTCCTCGGAACCAAGGCGTACAAGGAGGACAAGGAGAACCGCGTTCGGACCAGGCGCTCCGAGGCCAAGATGGCGATCAGGCGATTCACCGACGACGTGAGCTTCCAGGTGGGCAAGGAATCGAAGGATCGCCTTCGGCAGATCCAACGGGTTCTGCGCGATCACTTCACGTCGATCGCGGAGCAGACGCTGCGGTCACTGAACGATTCGTTGCGGGCAGCGCAGGAAGCCGCCAACGTCGAACAGGCAGAACGCGGCACGCGCACAGCACAGTTGGATCGCGAGATGAAAGTGGTCGCCGAGTTGAGCGAGCGGGCGGCTGCGTTGGTTCCGAGCGAGAAGTCGCTGTGACGACGCTGGCCGATGCTCGTGCTCTGATCACCGCGGCTCGAAGCGCGTACTCCATCGACACCTACGGTGCGGCGACGTTGACCGCATGCTTGGAGCGGTTGGATCAGCCGCTGCGGGTGGCGCTGGCGGGGTCACTGAAGGCGGGTAAATCCACTCTGCTCAATTCGCTTGTCGGCCAGGACATCGCGCCGACCGACGCGACCGAGTGCACCAAGGTCGTGACGTGGTACCGCAGCGGTGCGACCCCGAGCGTCACGGCCTGGTACGACGGCGACCGATCCGCTCACGTTCCGGTACAGCGTCGCAGTGGGCGTCTGACGTTCGATCTGGGTGACCTGACGGCGACTCAGGTCGACCGACTCGACGTCGAATGGCCCGCGCGGGCGTTGACGCACACCACCATCATCGATACCCCCGGTACCTCGTCCTTGTCTCGGGACGTGTCGGCGCGGACGCTGTCGATGCTGACGCCGGAGAACGCGTCGTCCGGGGCGGACGCCGTCGTGTATCTGCTGCGGACGCTCAACGCGACGGACGTGTCGTTTCTCGGTCAGATCGGCGCCCACGTCGGCGGCGAATCGGGGCCTCTCGGTGTCGTCGGTGTCGTGTCGCGTGCCGACGAGGTCGGTGCGGGCCGGATGGACGCGATGATGTCGGCCAAGGAAGTGGCGGCCAGGTTCGCCTCGGAACTGGAGGCGACCGGACTGTGCCAGGCCGTCGTGCCCGTCGCCGGCTTGCTCGCGTTGGCCGCGGAAACGTTGCGGCAGGCGGAGTTCGCCGCCTTCGAGGTCCTCGCCCAGGTGCCCGACGAGGACCTGCAGTTGGCGATGTTGTCCGCCGACAGGTTCTCACGGCCCGGGCTGTTGCCGGTCGACGCGGACCTGCGTGCGTCGATCGTCGACCGGTTCGGCCTCTTCGGAATCCGCATGGCCGTCACGCTCGTCAAGCTCGGTGTGCGGGATTCGCCCACGCTGGCAGCGGAACTCGTCGAACGCAGTGGGCTCGACGAGCTCAGATCCGTCATCGACGTTCAGTTCGGCCAGCGCGCGGATCAGCTGAAACTGCATTCGGCGTTGGTGACGTTGCAGCGGACGCTGGAGGCTCGGCCCATTGCCGAGTCTGCACAGTTCCGTGCCGAAGCCGGGCGAATGCTCGCCGACGTCCACGGTTTCCAGGAGCTGCGGTTGCTGGGCAAGATGCGCGGAACGACGCCCACGCTCCCGGAGGCCGAACTCGCCGAATTGCAGAGGCTCATAGGTGGATTCGGCATCGACTCCTGGGTGCGGCTCGGCCTCGATCCGGATTCCGGGCAGGCGGAACGCTACGACCGTGCGCGCGCCGCCGCCCAGAAGTGGCGCAGACTGGCCGACCATCCGCTTCTCGACCAGTTCACCGCGCGGGCGTGCGGAGTCGCCGCTCGTAGTGCGGAGGGTATCGCGGCTACGACGTAGGCGTGTACAGCTGTTCGGCCAGATCGAGGCTCCACAGCGCGGTGATCGGCCCGCCGTCGTTGGTGAACTTGTCGGTCCGCACGACTCGGTTCGACTGCACCGCAGGCAGGCCGGTCCACAGCGGATTGGCGTTCAGTGCACGCAACTCCTCCTCCGAGGTGATCGCAGCGACGAGCGCCTGCGCGTCGGAGATCTCCGACAGGTTCTCCGGTCCGAGATCCAGCTCGGGCGTCGCCCGGTCCCACGCGCTGCTGAAGTTGGCGCCGACGTCGATCAGGGCGGCGGCCGACACGCGCTCACGACCGATCGAGATTCCGCTGCCGTCGGATGTGGTGATCGGCAGAACCTCGGTGTTGGCGATGGCGTCGGCGTGGTCGGTCTTGATCTGCTCGACGCGGGCTTCGTACTCGTCGACGATCTCGGCCGCGCGGTCCTGCATGTTCAAGGCGTCGCCGATGGCGTCGACGTCCTGCTGCCAGGTGATGCCGGTGCCGTTCGAGCCGACGGGCAGCACCGGCGCGACGGCGCTGAGCTGGTCGTAGATCTCCTCGATCACTTCGTTGCGGCCGATGATGAGGTCGGGGTCGACCCGTGCGATGGCCTCCACGTCGATGATGTTGCGCGGGAACAGTTCGGGCACCCCGGCGTCGCGCAGGCTCTTCATCGGTTCGGTGAGCGGGCCGGGGATTTCCGGCGGCGCCTCGGTCTCGACGGGCATGCCGATCACCGGCAGATCGAACGCGATCGCGATGTCGAGGTCACGCCTGCCGTCGATGACGACGACGGACTCGATCGTGTTCGGAACGGCGACGGTGCCGAATTCGGTGACGACGTCGTGGGTGTCGGACGCGGATGTCGCCGACTCGTCGGTGGAACTACACGAGGCGGCCAGCACGATCAGCGCGAGTGCGGCGGAAGCGCGGAGGAGTGGTGTTTTCACCTGGCAAGTAAAGCAAGCCTAAACATGTATACAACAATCGGGCGGCGAAGATCACTTCCCGGAGAGGCCACTCCCCGCCGCCACCGCGGCGATGCCCGCACACCCCGCCCCGACGAGCGGAGCCCACCGAAGTGCGGCCGACTGAAGCGCGCCCGCCGCCACCGACCCGGCGTCGGACATGAAGGACCAGAACAGCACGAACGCGCCCGTCGCAGCCAACCCTGCCACGAGCAGTACGACGCCTGACAGGGAGCGGAGCCCGCTCAGTGCCCCATGGGATCGCGACCTTCCGGATGCCGCGAGGCTCAAACCGAGTGCCGCGACGATCAGCAGCACGGCGCCCACCCCAGCGCTCCCGAGCAACGTCACGGTCACCGTGTCCGAGATCTCCGACGCGGTGGCGCCGGAACCGTCGTCCGACACCGAGGTTTCGAGCGCAGAGCGCACCGCGTCGTAGTTCAGAGCAACGACGGCTGCCAGTGCCAGCGCGACGACGGTCACGGCGGCCCAAGCACCGAGGGCCATCCGGAAGGCAACGCTCGATCCCCTCGAGTCCTGGCGCGGCCGGAGCGGCTCGACGGCGAACTCGGGGCGCTCCGGCTGCGGGCGAAGTTCTCGGCGGGTGTTCTCCGGTTCGGTCACGGGTGAAGATCCTATCCGTCGACGTACCGGAGCTTCTGCACTAGCGCAGGATCACCGGGATTCCTTGGTACGGACCCAGTGTCAACGGGAAACTGTTCAACTCGTCGACGACGCCGATGTCCGAATCGTCGAACATGTCGTACACCCCGGCACCCGCGGTGAGATGCTTCGACTGAATTGTCGCGGCCACCTCGTCGGACGTGAAGTTGATGACGGTTGCCTGGATGGTGCCCTGACCCAGCTCGTGGACCAACACCAGCAGGCCCTTGTGCGACACCGTCGGCACGTCCAGCTGCTGGGCGGTGGCGATTCCGTACCTGTTGCGCAACTCGATGATTCGCGCGAGCCTGCGGGCGAAGGACGACGGGTCCTGCAGCTGCTCGGGTAGCGAACCGTAGAGGCTGCGGCCTCGGGGAATACCGGACTCGGAGCGCACCGCATCCGGGTAGCTGTCCATCAGGTCGTGCGCGCCACGGTTGATCCACCGCGTGTCGCCCTCACGGATGAGGTCGGCCACGTCGTCGGCGTCGATGGGCAGGATGCCCAGCAGATCCCAGCCGGACAGCGCGAACACGCCCGGCTGCAGCGCGTTGTACATCGCGAGCATCAAATGCGCCGTCTTCACCGTCTCGATGTCGGACTCGTCCATGCGATCGAGATCACGGATGCCGAGCGAGGCAGTGATGACACTGGCTGTGGTGCAGGCGATTCCGTTGGTGGTGAACGTGCGGTTGTACGGCGCCCAGCGGCCGGTCAGGCGATCGGTCAGTTCCGCGCGAATCTGATCACCGAGGTCGGACCCCTTCACCACTTCACCGCAGTACTCGAACTCGTCCTCGGCATGCAGTGTGGCGAAGTGGATGAGCTCGAAGGTCAGCTCGTCGTGATTCTGCAGTGCGTGCACCAGCGATGCCGGGTCGACGCCGTGATCGCGCGCCAACGTCATTGTCAGGCGCAGGAACTCGGTGTTTCCCATGACCAGAGCGTGGTGGTAGGCGGGCCGGTTGATGAAGTCGTACGACAGATCGGCGCCGTTGGTGCCCATGGCTTTGATGTCGTCGATCGTCAGATTCAGCTCCTGGAAGGTGAACCCTCCCATCTTGCGCACCACGCTGGCGATCAGGTGATTCGCGGCCTCGGACAGGGGATGCCCCTCGGACCAGCCTGGACCCTCGGCGCGGCGTTCGACGCCCAGGAATCCGTTGGCGTCCAACCGAAGTGCACCCGCACCGAGATCGGCGATCGAATGGCACGCATCGCCGATCACCAGGCGCATCCCCGCGAACGAGGGGTCCAGCCAGTTGATCGACGGTTGTCCCGCCTTGAAGTAGTGCAGATACACCCAGCGTCGCTCGACGCCGTCGACACCGACGACGGGAGCCGTTGCGCTCCAGTTGGTTTCCTTGACGCCCAACTCGTAGAAGATCACCCGCTGCAACTGGCCGATGATGTAGCCGGCGCGCGCGAGATTGGCCTCTGCCTCGGCATCGATGTTCTGCGAATCCGCCCCTGCGCGTACGCGGGGGAGCAGGTGCCAGTCCTGCGGCTCGATCTCGACCATGTGGTAGATGCCCGGATAGTCCGCGACGGCCATCTCGGCGAGCCGGAAATCCGCGCCCTTGCCGGTGTGGCCGGGCACGATGTCGTCGATGACGATCCCGTCGTACGCGGCCGCGACGACGCACAGGCGTCGGAACTCGTCCTCGGAGCCGAACGCCGGGTCGATCTGCATGCCGATGCGGTCGAAGTGGCCGTCGACCGACGGTGTCGGTCGCCATCCGTGAATACCACCCGCGACCTTGACCGGTCCGGTGTGGACTGCGGTGATCCCGATGTCGGAGAACGCCTGCCACAGGGCCTCGTCGCCGAGGGTGTTGAGAAAGCTGGTGCGCGGAGCGTTGATCACGGAGATCGGGTACGCGGTGAACCAGACGGGTGCGCGCTCGACGGCACCGCGCGGATTGGGGTCCGCATACGGGTTCTGCCACATGCTGCCTTTGCCGGAGAGCTGCTCGGCGATGAGCTTGGCGTCGCGCAGCATCGATTGCTCGGTGAGCCACTCGACGTATTCGGCATTGTCGGCCGAGGGCTCGCCGTCCTGGGGCGTGGAACCGTTTCGGTTCGCTCGACGTACGGAGGGGCGCAGCGGCTTGGGTCTGGCGGGATAGAACTTCTCGTCGTAGGTGATCTCGCTCGGTTCGTGCTGCACTTCGGGATCCATGTGCCTCCGTAGCCTCGCTTTCTTCCAAACCCTACGTACCCGGCGCTGCTTCTGCAGAGTTCCCCGCATGCCCTGAAAATTGGGGGTCGAAACCGAATTACATGCGTGTAAGCCGAGACAACCGGTGTATCGGACCGTGTCCGTATCGAGACTGCCTGGTATGGAAAGTCTGCTTGTAATAGGTAATAGTTGAACGCAACAACAGCCACTTCAGTCACAGGAGTCACACATGCGTCGCTTTGCCCGCACCACAGTCTTGGCCTCGACGGCCGTGTTCGCCGCCGCCGTCGGTGCGGTCGCCCTGGCGCCCGTCGCGTCGGCCGAGCCCGAGCCGACGGCCCCGGAATTCGGGTCCTCGGTCGCGGAATCGACCGACCTGGTCGTCACGCTCGGCACCACGTGCGTCGACAAGACCGCCGACAAGCCCGAGGACGGCAAGGTCGTCGCACTCGAGGTGACGGTGAAGAACGTCGGCGAGAGCGACGCCGCGAACGTCTCGGTGAACTACGGAGCTATCCCGGCCCCCGCCGGTGCCGTCACCGAGGACAAGATCGTCAAGGGCGAAGACGCCACCATCACCGTTCCCAGTGGGGACGCGGCGTGGGTCTCCCGTCCCGCCGGAGCCGTGGCCTTCTCGCCTCAGCTCGACGCCAACTACGTGGACAACGTCAAGGTCGAGTTCCTGACCCTGGATTGCTCCCCGGCCGAACCCGTCGAGGACGGCGAGTAGAAGCTCTGTTTCCAGCCCGCACACCGGAGGGCGCACCGACTACGCACGACGAACTACGCCGCGACGAGCATCTGCCGTCGCGGCGTAGTGCTGTCCCGCCACCCTCATGTAAGAGCGCGGAGCGCCCGGCCGGGAACAAATCTGCAACCGCCTCCGTTGGAGCTTTCGTAGCCTTGAGTGGATGGGGCTCAAGTCCGGTTTGACAGAAGTCGAAAACGTCTTGCAGACTTGAGTGCAGTTCGCTCAGCTAGGAACCAATCAAGCAACAAACAGGAGGAAACACTATGGCTCGTGCGGTCGGTATCGACCTCGGGACCACCAACTCGGTCGTGTCCGTCCTCGAGGGCGGCGAGCCGGTTGTGGTCGCCAACTCCGAGGGATCACGCACCACCCCGTCGATCGTCGCTTTCGCCAAGAACGGTGAAGTGCTCGTCGGCCAGCCCGCGAAGAACCAGGCGGTTACCAACGTCGACCGCACGATTCGTTCCGTCAAGCGCCACATCGGCACGGACTGGACCGTCTCGATCGACGACAAGAAGTACACCTCGCAGGAGATCTCCGCGCGCACGCTGCAGAAGCTGAAGCGCGACGCCGAGGCTTACCTGGGCGAGGAAATCACCGACGCGGTCATCACCGTTCCGGCGTACTTCGAGGACGCGCAGCGCCAGGCAACCAAGGAAGCCGGCCAGATCGCAGGCCTCAACGTTCTGCGCATCGTCAACGAGCCCACCGCGGCTGCGCTGGCATACGGCCTGGACAAGGGCGACAGCGAGCAGACCATTCTGGTCTTCGACCTCGGTGGCGGCACGTTCGACGTCTCCCTGCTGGAAATCGGCGACGGCGTCGTCGAGGTCCGTGCAACGTCCGGTGACAACCACCTCGGTGGCGACGACTGGGACGAGCGCATCGTGACCTGGCTCGTGGACAAGTTCAAGGCTCAGAACGGCATCGACCTGACCAAGGACAAGATGGCCCTGCAGCGTCTGCGTGAGGCTGCGGAGAAGGCGAAGATCGAACTGTCCTCCGGACAGAGCACCTCGATCAACCTCCCGTACATCACGGTCGACGGCGACAAGAACCCGCTGTTCCTCGACGAGCAGCTCAGCCGCTCCGAGTTCCAGAAGATCACCTCCGACCTGCTCGACCGCACCCGTGCGCCGTTCCAGGCAGTGGTCAAGGACTCCGGCATCGCCGTCAAGGACATCGACCACGTCGTGCTCGTCGGTGGTTCGACGCGTATGCCTGCCGTCTCCGAGCTGGTCAAGGAGCTCTCCGGTGGACGCGAGCCCAACAAGGGCGTCAACCCGGACGAGGTCGTGGCCGTCGGTGCTGCACTGCAGGCCGGTGTGCTCAAGGGTGAGGTCAAGGACGTTCTGCTCCTCGACGTCACGCCGCTGTCCCTCGGCATCGAGACCAAGGGTGGCGTGATGACCAAGCTCATCGAGCGCAACACCACCATCCCGACGAAGCGGTCCGAGACCTTCACCACCGCTGACGACAATCAGCCTTCGGTGCAGATCCAGGTCTTCCAGGGTGAGCGCGAGATCGCCTCGCACAACAAGCTCCTCGGCTCGTTCGAGTTGACCGAGCTGCCCCCGGCTCCTCGCGGCGTCCCGCAGATCGAGGTCACCTTCGACATCGACGCCAACGGCATCGTGCACGTCACGGCCAAGGACAAGGGCACCGGCAAGGAAAACACGATCAAGATCCAGGACGGCTCCGGTCTGTCCAAGGAAGAGATCGACCGCATGGTCGCCGACGCGGAAGCTCACGCCGACGAGGACAAGGCTCGTCGCGAAGAGGCCGAGGTCCGCAACCAGGCCGAGTCGCTCGTCCACCAGACGGAGAAGTTCGTCAAGGACAACGAGGACAAGGTCGACGCCGAGCTCAAGGGACGCGTCGAGACAGCCATCGAAGAGGCCAAGTCGGCTCTCGCAGGCAGCGACATCTCGGCAGTGAAGACCGCCGTGGAGAAGCTGTCGACCGAGTCGCAGGCTCTCGGCACCGCCATCTACGAGGCTCAGGCCAAGGAACAGGGCGGCGCAGAAGGGGGAGCTCAGGCTGCTGACGACGGTGTCGTCGACGCAGAAGTTGTCGACGAGCCGGCCGACGACGCGGAGAAGAAGTGAGCCCCCGCGACAGCGATCACGATCTGCAGCACACCGAGCAGGAACCGGTCACTTTCGTGGACAAGCGAAAGATCGATCCGCAGACCGGTGAGCCTCGGGAAGGTGACGCAGTACCGGAGCCCCTCGCGGGCACCGGCACTGCGCCCCAACCCGACTCGGTGGACGACGAGGGCATCGAAGCAGAGGTGGTCGTCGACCCGCGTGACACGCAGGTCTCCGAACTCACTGCGGATCTGCAGCGGGTGTCGGCGGAGTACGCCAACTATCGGCGTCGAACCGATCGGGAGAAGCAGACGGGAGCGGAGAACGCCAAGGCGTCCGTCGTGTCCCAGCTTCTTCCCGTCCTCGACGATCTCGAGCGTGCGCGTCAGCACGGCGATCTCGAGACCGGGCCGCTGAAGTCAGTGGCGGACAAGTTGGCGGGGGTGTTCGCCAACATCGGTCTGACCACGTTCGGCGCCGAGGGTGACGCGTTCGACCCGGCGGTCCACGAGGCCGTCTCGCACGAGGGCGACGGAAGCAATCCCGTCGTCGGGACCCTGATGCGTCCGGGCTACAAGCTCGGCGAGCGGGTTCTGCGGACAGCAATGGTCGGCGTCGTCGACGATGCTGGACAGCACTCGGATGCGCCTGCATCCGACGAGCAGTAAAAAGAGATAGCGCGGAAGGAGGAAACGCCCGGTGAGCCAGCGGGAGTGGATCGAGAAGGACTTCTACAAGGAGCTGGGCGTTTCCTCCAGCGCATCTGCAGAAGAGATCAAGAAGGCGTACCGCAAGTTGGCGCGGGACAATCACCCCGACGCCAACCCCGGCAACGCCAAAGCCGAGGAGAAGTTCAAGGCCGTCAGCGAGGCCAATGCGGTCCTGACGGACCCGGCGAAACGCAAGGAGTACGACGAGGCCAGGCGGCTGTTCGCGTCGGGCGGCTTCGGTCGCCAGGGCGGCGGCGGATTCAGTCCTGGTGCAGGCGGATTCGGCGGCGGCGGGCAAACGTTCGACGTCGGCGACATCTTCGGTCAAGGTGGTGGCGACGGCGGTATCGGCGACCTGTTCGGTGGCCTGTTCAACCGCGGCGGCACTCAGCAGCGCACCGCGAGCAGTCGTCCGCGACGCGGAAGCGACGTCGAGACCGAGACCACTCTCGGTTTCCGTGAAGCCACGCAGGGTGTGACGGTTCCGCTGCGTCTGACCAGTCCGTCGTCCTGCACCACGTGCCACGGCAGCGGTGCCAAGCCCGGGACCAGTCCGCGGGTGTGCCCCAAGTGCAACGGCGCGGGCGTGATCAACCGCAACCAGGGAGCGTTCGGGTTCAGCGAGCCGTGCGACGACTGCCGCGGGACCGGTTCGATCATCGACGACCCGTGCGCCGACTGCCGCGGAACGGGCGTGCAGAACCGCACCCGCACGATCACCGTGCGCGTGCCACCGGGCGTGTCCGACGGTCAGAAGATCCGTCTCGCCGGCCAAGGTGAAGCAGGACTCCGCGGAGCTCCGTCGGGTGACCTGTTCGTCACGGTGCGCGTGCGAGCGGACAAGGTGTTCGGACGCGACGGCGACAATCTGACGGTCACCGTCCCGGTCAGCTACGGCGAGTTGGTACTCGGAACCACGCTGTCGGTTCCCACGCTCGACGGCCGCGTCGGCGTGAAGGTGCCGCCGGGAACTGTCGACGGTCGGGTGCTGCGCGTCCGCGGACGAGGTGTTCCGAAGAAGACAGGTACTCCCGGTGACCTCATGGTCACGGTCAAGGTCGCTGTACCGCAGAAGCTCGACGACCCGGCCACCGAAGCATTGAACGCTTATCTGGAAGCCGAGAAGGCCAGCGGATTCGACCCGCGGGCCGGGTGGGCAGGTGCGTAATGACTGTTCCTACTGGCGGGGGTTCGGGCCAAGGTAATTCTGGTCGTTCCGCAGGCTCCACTCCCGGTAATTCTGGTCGTTCCGCAGGCTCCACTCCCGGTAATTCTGGTCGTTCCGCAGGCTCCACTCCCGGTGACCCCGACGCTCAGGTCTTCGTCATCTCCGTAGCTGCACAGCTTGCGGGAATGCACGCCCAGACGCTGCGCACCTACGACCGCCTGGGTCTGGTCACCCCGCACCGGACCACCGGCGGTGGGCGTCGGTACTCGCCCCGCGACGTCGCGTTGCTCCGCGAGGTGCAGAGGTTGTCGCAGGACGAAGGCGTCAACCTCGCCGGCATCAAGCGCATCATCGAGCTGACCAACCAAGTCGAAGCTCTGCAGGCGCGAGTGTCCGAGCTCGCCCAGGAACTCGCGAACGTCCACGCGAGCTACCGCCGCGACCTCGTACCGGTTCAGCGGAACGCTCTCGTCGTCTGGAAACCGCGCAACCAGCGCTGACAACCGACCCACGCTCGCCGACGCCTGTGCGTCGGCGAGCTTTTTCGTGCCCGGGCCCCGGCTGCCTCGGCACTCGGCCCCGGCTGCGCGGGTTTCAGTGGGCGCGCGTGCTGCACCAGGTGCTTGGGCTGGAACCCACGCGTTCACCCCCGGTTGGTGACCGAATGAGTCGTTCGGTCACTCGGTCTGGCATTCACCCGAACGGGCAACCCGACGCCCCGCGGGAGACGAAGTTGGGTCGGATGTCCATGTCGGGTGGATCGTAGAGCCGGTGGAAGGTCGGGGTGATGCCGGACGACATGGGCGGGTTGATCCACGACCAGTCCGTCGGGCAGGCGCGGCCGGCTCGGGCTTCGCGGTCGACGTGGTCGACGAACTGCTTGGCGACGGTGTGGTGATCCACCATGTAAGCGCCGGTTTCGCGAAAGCTGTGGATGACGGCTCGGTTGAGTTCCACCAGTGCGCGGTCTCGCCACAGTGTCCGTTCCGAGCTCATGTCGAGGCGCAGTTTCTTGGCGATGGTGGGGAGCATGTCGTAGCGGTCGGTGTCGCTGAAGTTGCGTGCGCCGACTTCGGTGTTGACGTACCAGCCGTTGAACGGTGCGCAGGGGTAGCGGACGCCGCCGATCTCGAGGTCCATGTTGGAGACGGCGGGTACGGCGTGCCATTTGAGCCCGAGCCCTGCGAACCAGCGGTAGTTGGGGTGGACGAGGTCGACTTCGAGTACGAGGTCGCGGGGGACGTCGAACCAGCGGATCGGCTCGTCGGGCGTGGAGATCATCAGTGGCAGTACGTCGAATGCGGTGCCCTCGCCGCGCCATCCGAGCCGCTGGGCCAGGGCGGTGAGTTCGAGGTGCGCGGGGTCGCCGGTGATCGTGCCGTCGTCGGCGCGGTAGCCGGCGTAGCGGATGAGTTGGGGGCTGATGATCCGGTATTCGCGGCCGTCGGGCAGGGGCGGCGGGCCGACGGTGACGATGGATTGCAGTGCGCCGCCGTTGGTGGCCACGCGGAGGTGCTCGAAGCAGGCGTCGGCGATGCCCTGTGCCGTGGTGGCGTGCCGTGCGTCGATCAGCTTCAGGGTGCGCCAGTGTTTCCGTCCGACGCACCGTGCGTGGTTTCGCCACGCCAGTTTGGCGCCGACGAGGATCTCCTCGGCGGATTGGACGTAGGTGCCCGTGGCGCGGAGCTCGGCGAGCGCCTGCGTCGCCCGAGACGCGGGTAGGTGTTGCAGTTCCGGTTGGTCGAAGAACTCGCGGCACTCGGTGAGGCGCGCGCTCAGGCCGGGATCGTCGATACGTGGCCCGACTTTTCGGCCGTTCGCTGGTTCCTTCACGTCCGCCCCGACAGCGACAGTCACGTTTTGCCTACCCCGTTTCGATCGGTCCCGCTGAATGTTCTCGATTCGACGCAACCGAATCCTAGGTCCTCGAACTGTCGGTGAAAAGGCCTGGAAATCGATGCGACTCAAGCGATTTCGACCTCTGGGTTGGTTATTGCCGAACATGGCAAGCTATTTCCCGGTTAACGCAGTCAAAGAAGGTCGAGTGAATCCGCTCGGTGGGTCATGTCCGAGTCACTGGGTTAGACTGCCTGGAAATCACGGCGGTCGAGAAACTAGTGCCGGCTGCCTTGGCGCACGTCCGGGTAGACGTCGGACGCCGACTTCTACGCGGTGAGGGGGCCTTCGAGAGATGGATGCTCGGGCGATTTCGCTTGTGAGAACCACGTTCAAAGCGGTCGCGGCCGTCGACGGTGGTCCGGAGAAGCTGACGCGTTCGTTCTATGCCATTCTGTTCGCTCGCAATCCCGAGGTGCGGGATTTCTTCCCCGCGTCGATGGAGTCCCAGCGGGACAAGTTGGTGACGGCGATCGCCTATGCCATCGATCAGCTCGAAGACCTCGACCGCCTGCTGCCGTTCCTGGCTCAGCTCGGCCGCGATCACCGCAAGTACGGGATCGTCGACGCGCACTACGCGGCCGTCGGAGATGCTCTGATCACGGCCCTGGAGCAGTTCGCGGGCAACGAGATCTGGACCGACGAGGTCGACGCCGCCTGGCACGAGGTCATCGCGGTGATGGCGGGCACGATGATGGAAGCGGCGGAGGCCGACGACGGACCGCCGGTGTGGCAGGGCACCGTCGTCGAGCATCTGCGTGTTCTCGACGACGTGTCGATCGTGCGGCTCATGCTCGACGAGCCTCTGGATTACAGTGCCGGACAGTACGTCAGTGTGTCGATTCCGAGCCGTCCGCGCATGTGGCGGTACCTGTCGCCGGCGATTCCCGCGAACGCAGCGGGCGAGATCGAATTCCACATCCGGCGCGTCACGGGCGGGTGGGTCAGCCCGGCGCTCGTGGGGAGCACCTCCGTCGGGGACCGATGGACCATCGGAGCGCCGCTCGGCAGCATGACGAGGCACACCGCGCCCGGTCGTGATCGTCTCCTCATCGCATCGGGCACGGGAATCGCGCCGTTGCGCGCGCAGCTCATGGAGATGGCCACCAAGGCCGACAACCCGTCCGTCCACGTCTTCTACAGCGGCCACTACCCGTGCGACCTCTACGATCTGCAGACTCTCCAGCAGATCGCAGCGATCAATCCGTGGCTGTCCGTCGTCGGGATCGTCGAGGAAGAGACCGATCCGTGGTGGTACGACGGACCGCAGTACCGGAACCAACTCGGCGGCTCGTCGCCGATCGTCGGGCAGGTCGGGAAGGTCGTCGCGGAGTTCGGATCATGGGACGGGCGCGACATTCAGATCGTCGGCTCACCCTCGATGATCAACACCACCAAATTCCGCTTGCAGGGCGCAGGAGTCGATCTCTCCCTCGTCCGCCACGACCCTTGGTGACCGGTCCTTGTTGCAGCCTTGCCGCATATTCTGGACACATGCAGACGTGGAATGCCGAGGTGGTGCAGTACCACCGCTTGCGCAATGACCTGGCCGTGGTTCGACTCGAAGGTGACGCAATACCTTTCGAGGCAGGTCAGTCGCTCGACGTCACTGTTCCGCAGAATGCGCGGCTGAGTCGTCGGTACTCGTCGGCGTTGCCGCCGTCGCTCGATGGAAAGTTGGAATTCCATGTCCGGGCCGTGCCGGCTGGGTGGGTCAGTGGATCGATCGTCAACGAGACGAGGCCGGGTGACGTGTGGAGGTTCTGCAATCCCGCGGGCAGTCTGAAGGTCGATTACTCCGGACGCGACGTCGTGATGATTGCAGGGGGCACCGGGCTCGCACCGCTGCGTGCGCTGATTCTGGATCTGACTCGGCGGGAGACACCGCCGAACGTGACGCTGTACGTCGGTGGACGGTCACCACGTGACCTCTACGCGGCCGACCTGCTGTGGATACTGGCGTCCGAATTGCCGTGGCTGACCGTCGTTCCCGTCGTGGACCAGTTGACGGATCCGTGGGCTCCCGACCGCTGGCACGACGCCATCGGAGCCGAGATCACGGGTGTCGCAGAGATGTTCGGCCCCGAGCACTGCTGGGAGGGCAGTCTGGCCGACGTCATGAGTGTTCAGCAGCCGTTCCTCGACTCCCAGGTACTGGTCTGCGGTTCACCCGGGATGGAAGCGGCCACGATCGCGGCGTTGATCGACAACGGGACCCCGGAGAGCGCCATCGTGCGGTGACGCCGTACGTCAGCCGACGTGCGGCGCGGTGTTCGTGCCGACCGGCAACACCCGCGGCGGCGCGGGCGAGAACAAGCGACGCACGGAGTACCGACCCTTGGCCGGGTCGTACGGCCGATACACGGCGAACACGAGAATGTGCCACCACCAGTGCAACCGGAGTGCCTTGCGTCGCTCGGGAGTCATGACCCCGTGCCGCTCGAACGTCCTGATACCGCATTCGATGTACTCACCGAATTTCGACGGCGGAGTGAGGGCGCGGCGGGGCGACACGTCGACATTCATGTCGGACAGCTGAGCCAGCTTGACGTCCACGGCGGTCAGGCACAGGGCCAGATCGAGATCTTCGTGAAGTTCGGCGTCGGTGCTGACCATCGGTTCGACGCGGTGCCACGCGGACTTGCGGATTGCCATGTTGGCGCCGTGCAGGTTGGTGACCAGGCGACCGCCTCCGATCGCGCCCTGCCTCAGGTGCCGACCGAACCACCACGCTTTGAGGCCACGGACCGGCGAATCGTACGGCTGATTGAGTCCGGTGACACCGCCGACGTGTGCTCCGTCCGCAGACAGGTAGTTCAGAACGGCCCGGGCCCATCCCGGTGTGACGCGGGTGTCGGCGTCGACGCGGCCCAGGACGTCGCCGCGGGCCGCGCGAAATCCGGCATTGCGTGCGTGCGCGACGCCGGGTGCGCGCTCCGGCAGGAGCGTGATCTTGGGGTGGGCGTCGGCGTAGGCCTCGACGACAGCGGCGGTGCGGTCGGTGGAGTTGTTGTCCACGACGATGATCTCGTGGATGTCGTCACCCTGCGCGACCAATGCGTCGAGGCAGGGGCCGATGTAGGCCTCTTCGTTGTGGGCCGGGATCACGACCGACAAGGTTTCGGCGGGGAGCGTGGGAGTCGACACACTGGGAGATTATCGGTGACGAGGTGTGGAGTCGAATCGAAAAGTATTGCGTATCAAAGTATTCGGGTGAATTCGCTGATACATGGGTGTTTTGTCGAGGTCGAGTCCGTTTTGTCCGCCGAGGGCGGTCGACCGGTCGGATCGACGGGATTGGACGGGGTGAAGTCATGCTCGATGACACGCTCATCGGCCCGGCAGCTAGGCTGGGCCGGACGTCGGTCCGACAGCATGTGACTACCAGAGGAGACGAGCAGTGGCTTCCGAGATCGCAGTGGGCGACCTGGTTCAGGCGACCGGGCACGCCGGACCGTGGAAGGTGCTGGAAATCCGTCAGGGTCTGGCACTTCTCGAGCATCATGCCGGTCATCGACTGTCGGTCCGCACGACCACGCTGTCCGTGGTTCGCAAAGCGTCACCCTCGGAGGCTGCGAAGCCCGTCGTGGACGAGCCGGACTCGCCGACCCTCTTCGACTGAAGGTCGGCGAAACAAGAGAGACGCGTCCCCGACGGCCGCGTCCTCGTGGCTTACCCGCTTAGGTCACTGGCGGGAAGTGGGTCGTTCTACAGTCCGCCGAGCAGCAGGTGAAGAGTATCTCCGACGACTGCAATCAGGCCGGCTACGAGTCCCATGTGATTCCTCTTTTCTGTGATTTGCCTTGCGGCGCTGCTCTTTTGAGCTGACAAGAATCTATGGGCGGCGTATTGCCCGCGAGTTAACTGCGAGTAATGGCCTCGGCGGATGCGCGAAACATTACCTTTGCTCATCAATATGGCGGATTGAACGAGGGGCGTGATGAATGCGTCATCGGCCACGTGACTTGTACATGCGCCGCTGGAGCTTGGCGAGCTGTTTGGCCTCGGCGAGTCTCTGCCCTTTCGTGCGGGCGTCGTGTCGCGTTGTGGCCCAGTGATTCTCGCGTTCCAGGCGGCGGTAGTTGGCGATCCGCCGGGGGTCGATACTCTCCTGTACTGCGCATCCGGGTTCGCTGCTATGAGTGCAATCGCGAAATCTGCATCGCGCCGACGCGTCCTCGATGTCCGAGAAGGTCTGCTGTAGGCCCTCTTCCGACGCGACGAGGCCGACGGAGCGAAGTCCGGGAGTGTCGATCACCGTCATTCCGACGGTGGGAAGCGGCACGAGTTCGCGTCGAACCGTCACGTGACGCCCTTTGCCGTCGGCTTCGCGTACATCGCCTGTGCTCAGGACTTCCTGGCCGACGAGCGTGTTCGCCAACGTCGACTTTCCGGATCCGGACGGTCCGATCAAGGCGATGGTTCCACCGAGATGCTCGGTGAGGCACTCTATTCCATCACCGGTGCGGGAGCTGATCGCGAGTACGGTCACGCCGGGTGACGACGCCTTCAGGTCGGTGACTCGGTTGGAATCGCCGGTGTCGCACTTGGTGAGTACGACCAGTGGTGTTGCGCCGCTGTCCCATGCGAGGGCGACGTATCGTTCGACGCGGCCGAGATCGAGTTCGGTGTCGGCGGCGACGGTCACGACGACGGTGTCGACGTTGGCGGCGAGGGTCTGAGCGTGGGACGTCGTGCCTGCCGATGCTCGGACGATGGCTGTGCGGCGGGGTAGGACTGTCGTGAGTACGGCCCCTCCCGTCGGCTGGGTGTGGATGCGTACCCAGTCGCCGGTGCACACGTCGAGGTGTCCGGTGTGGGCGCGCAGCGTTCCGTGTTCGGTGGCGATGTCGCTGGACCCGCGGTAGACCGCGGTGACGCGCCCGGGTTCTCCGGGTGAGCTGTTCTCGTGGAATCGATGGTGCCAGTAGGTGTCGAAACCCAAGTGGGACAGTGTGGTCGGTGAGGACACGGGTGAGCCTTTCGAAGGGCCGACCCGGTGCCCGGGTCAGCCGATGATGGGGGAGGAGGAGGCCGTGGGCACGGCCGTACGCCGGATGACCATGGTTTCTCCTCCTCTCGTCTCGCCTCGAATGCTCGGGTGGATGGAAATTATCAGGGCAGAACTGGGCTACGCCATCGATTAAACGGTGCTCACTGCGGAGACGGGTCGGCCAGCACGCGAGCGGCGAACGCGACGGCGAGATCGAGGAGGACGCGTGCCTCGGGCAGGGCGCCCGCCATCACTGGGAACGCATGAACCTGGCCCTTCCAGACGTGCGTCTCGACGGTTCTGCCTGCTGCCGCGAGCGAGGCCGTCATCGCTTCGACGTCGGGACGCATCAACTCGTACTGCGCGGTGGACAGGAACACCGGTGGGAAGATCGCCGGGTCGACGTCGATCGGGGACGGTGAGCCGGCGATGGCGTCGGGCCCGTTCAGCCATCGATCCTCCAACGCGATGACCTGCTTCATCGGAAGGTAGGCGTCCTTCTTCATGAACTCCTTCGGATGGCTCTTCAGGTCGAGGTTCAGCAGTGGAGAGAACCCGAGGACCGCCGCGGGCGGGGTGAGACCGTCGAGTACGGCCAGTTCGGCGACTTTCATCGCCAGGTATCCACCCGCCGAGTCGCCGGCGACGATGATCTTGCTGGGGTCGGCGACGGTTTCCAGCGCGGCGCGGTAGGACGCCATGGCGTCGGCGATCGATGTTCCGATGCCGCCGTAGGGGATCTGTCGGTACTCGACGGAGTAGACGGGGACCCCTGCGCGAGCTGCAATCGTCGCGCACGCACTTCGGTGCGTGGCGAGTCCGCAGAACACGAATCCGCCGCCGTGGAAGTAGAGCACGGACGCGCCGTCGAGTGATCCGGTCGCGGTCTTGGGGTGCGTCGTCTTCTCGCACGGGACGCCGCCCAATCGAACCTGTTCGATGGTCACACGCTTGGGTTTGGGCAACCTGTCGACGGCACGGTCGAGCTGACCGATGGCCTTGATGCCACCGTCGGTCAACGGCCACAGCGAGAACGTCGGCTTCAACGTCAGGCGCATCGCGCAGGACAGAACGCGGGCTTGGCGGCTGATGTCGTCGTGCCAGGTGAGCGTATGGGTCATGGATACGCACGCTAGCACCGGTTGGAACGTGTTCTCGTTGATTCGGCCATGAACCGAGGTCAGGCGTGCTCCCGCCGGTCACGGGAAACAGAAACGTGTTCTACTGCGACCGGGTGGGGAGCGTGCCCTCCTGCTGCGGGTTCGACAGTGCGTTGAGGAAGGCCCGCGCCCAGCGGTCGACGTCGTGCGCGAGGACCTGGCGCCGCATCGCCCGCATGTGGCGTCGACCTTCTTCCGCCGGCTGTTCCAGCGCGGAGACGATGGCGTCCTTGACGCTGTCGAGGTCGTGCGGGTTGCACAGGTACGCCTGACGCAGTTCGGCTGCGGCACCGGTGAATTCGCTGAGAACCAGGGCGCCACCCAGATCGCTGCGGCTGGCGACGTACTCCTTGGCGACGAGGTTCATGCCGTCGCGCAGCGGAGTGACGAGCATGACGTCCGCGGCCACGAAGTACGCGATGAGATCGTCGCGGGGGATCGGACGGTGCAGGTAGTGCAGTACCGGGTGGCCCACCTGGCCGTACTCGCCGTTGATACGGCCGACCTGTTGTTCGATTTCGCCGCGCATCGCCTTGTAGCTCTCGACGCGTTCACGGCTCGGGGTGGCGAGCTGGATGATGACGTTGTCCACCGGGTCGATGCGATGCTCTTCGAGCAGTTCGCGGAATGCGTTGAGCCGGACGTCGATGCCCTTGGTGTAGTCGAGTCGGTCGACGCCGAGCATGATCCGCTTCGGGTTGCCCAGTTCCTTGCGGATCTGCTTCGCGCGATCACGGACGGCCTTCGAGCGGGACTTCTCGTCGAGGTCCCCGGAGTCGATCGAGATCGGGAACGCGCCGACGCGGACGGTGCGGAACCCGACCTGCACCGAACCGAGCCGCGACCGAACGCCGACGGTGCCACGTGAGGTGACCTGGCCGGCGAGGCGTCGGGCGAGGTAGAGGAAGTTCTGGGCGCCGCCCGCGAGGTGGAATCCGATGAGGTCGGCCCCGAGGAGGCCTTCGACGATCTCCGTGCGCCACGGCATCTGCATGAACAACTCGACCGGTGGGAACGGGATGTGCAGGAAGAAGCCGATCGTGAGGTCCGGACGCAGCATCCGCAGCATCTTCGGAACGAGCTGGAGTTGGTAGTCCTGAATCCAGACGGTCGCGCCCTGGGCAGCCGCCGCGGACGTGGTCTCGGCGAAGCGGCGATTGATCTCGACGTACGCGTTCCACCAGGAGCGGTCGTACACCGGCTTGACGATGACATCGTGGTAGAGCGGCCACAGGGTGGCGTTGGAGAAGCCTTCGTAGTAGTCGGCGACTTCTTGCTCGGTCAAGGCGACCGGGCACAGTTCGAGCTCGTCCTCGACGAACGGCTCGACGTCGACGTCGGGGACTCCAGGCCATCCGACCCACGCGCCCTTGTTGGCGCGCAGAATCGGTTCGAGAGCCGTGACGAGTCCGCCGGGGCTGCGCTTCCATCGCGTGCTGCCGTCGGGGAGTTTCTCCATATCGACGGGCAGCCTGTTGGCTACGACCACAAAATCCGAGCCCTGCGAGGCGTCAGCCACTACTGTCCAATCTTCTCGAAACGGGGTAGGTCAGTCGACCTTCGCTGTGGGATCGATACCCAACATCGACAAAAGCATGCGGCACTCGTCGGCGTCCGTCGCATAGGCGGCGACGACGCGCTGCGCCTGGCTGGCGGTCTCGTCGGCCAACGGCTCCAGGTCCTCGTCGGCGATGTCGGTGTCGGTGGTGGTCTTGGCGGCCATGGTGTTCTCCATCTTCTGTGGCTGCTCGAATATGGTGCGCCCCGACTCTATGAGAATGCGGTGCTCTCTCGCCACTTTGCGCCGCGAGCGAGCGTCCCGACGGACCCCCGGAATGAAATAGCATCAGGCAATGCGTTTTTCTACCCGGGCGGCATGATGGCGTCTTCATCCACAAGTTCCGCGGGCTCCACTCCTGTGACAGGCAGTGCGATTCTTCGGCGAACCGTCGTACGTCAACGGGCCCGGATGATCATTTCGTCACTGTTCTTCTGCGTGCATCAGTTCTGCGAGACCATGGTGCCCGTCGCGATCGGCTTGATCGTCGGCCGCGCGATCGACACCGGTGACGGCCGGGCGATGATCGTCTCACTGTTCGGCCTGGCCGGGTTGTTCGTGGTGCTGTCGTTCGCGTACCGGTTCGGGGCGCGGATCATCGTCGTCGCGATCGAACGTGAGGCGCACATGATGCGCGTCGAGGTCGCTGGTCGGGTACTCGATCCGCGCGGTGTTCGCACCGATCTGGTGTCCGGTGAACTGCTGACGGTGTCCACATCCGACGCGGAGAAGACGTCCTGGATTCTCGACGTCATCGCGCGGACGGTGGCTGCCATCGCCGCGACGGTCGTGTGCGCGGTGGCGTTGCTGATCGTGGACATTCCGTTGGGAATCGCCGTGCTGGTGGGCACTCCCGTCATCATGTATCTGCTTCAGCGCGCAGCGCCGCTGCTCACGCGGACCGCGACGACGCAGCAGGCCGAGGTCGCTCGTGTCTCCGGGATGGCCACCGATCTGGTCAGTGGCGTTCGACCGCTGCGCGGCATCGGCGCCGAGAACGCTGCAGCGGCGCGGTTCCACGCGTCGAGCCGTACGGCACTGGGCGCGACGATGAAGATGGCGAAGGCCAACAGCGTCTACCTCGGATTCTCGACGACGGTCACCGCGCTTCTGTCGGTCGGCATCGCCGGTACCGCCGGGTTCTTCGCGCTGCAGGGCCGAATCTCGGTGGGCGAGTTGATCACCGTCGTCGGGTTGTCGCAATTTCTGATCGAGCCGTTGACGACGATGTCGCGGCTGCCGGGCGTCGCGGCGATGGTGCGTGGTTCCGCGGACCGGCTCGCCCTCGTTCTCGGCGCCGACCACGTACTTCCCGAGGGTGGCTCGGACGCACCGTCGTCGACGAATCTGGGTGTCCACGGCGTCGGATATCGGTCGTTGGACGGTCTGGAGATGTCGGTCGCTCCGGGTGAGCTGCTGGGAGTCGTCGCTCTGCGCGCGCAGGACGGGGAGGCGCTGGCTGCCGTGCTGTCCGGTCAGGTCGCGTCCGACGACTACGTCGGCGACGTCACCATCGGCGGTGCCGTCGTCGACACGCTCGGTCTGACGGAGGTTCGCCGCACGGTGCTGGTGGAGCCGCACAACACGGACCTGTTCGCCGGGACGGTGCGGTCCAACATCACCGCCGGAGCCGCACGCGCCGACGACGAGCTGGCGCCGGTCCTGGCGGCCTCGGCTGTCGAGGACGTGGTGGCGCTGCACGAGACCGGACTCGATCACGCCGTGACCGACCGGGGTGCCTCGTTGTCCGGTGGTCAGCGTCAGCGCGTCGCGCTGGCCCGCGCACTGTCGGTATCCGCTCCGGTGCTGGTGTTGCACGACCCGACGACCGCCGTCGACGCAGTCACCGAACATGCCATCGCCGCCGGCATCAAGGAACTGCGCCACGACGGTGACCAGGCCCAGACCACGGTGCTGATCACGACGAGTCCCGCGCTGCTCGCGGTCACTCACCGGGTGATCGTCGTCGACGACGGACGGGTCGTCGCCGAGGGAACCCACCACCAACTCGCCGCCCACGACGACCGCTACAAGGACACGGTGCTGCGATGACCACGACACCCGAACTGCTGCCCATCGCGACGGGCCGACGATCGTGGGCGTTCCTGCGCGGCGATCTGAACGGGCGACGCGGACTCGGGGCTGTCACGTTGCTGATCTCCGCTGTCGCAGCGGCGATGTCGCTCGTGCCGGTCTACGTGTTCGGCGTGCTGGTCGACCGGGTCACCGACGGTGCACCGACGTCGACCATCGTCTCCGTCGTCGCGATCATCACCGTCGCCGCCGTGGTCGGTGGCGTGTTCACCGCGTGGAGTTCGTACCTGATCAGCAAGCTCGGCGAGGGCATCCTGGCGTCGCTGCGGGAACGCGTGCTCGGTCGCGCACTGCACCTTCCCGTCGGAACTCTGGAGCGAGTCGGCAAGGGAGACCTGCTCTCTCGTGTCGGCGACGACGTGGCCGTCATGGCGAAGTCCATCGGCGAAGTGATCCCCAACATCGTGTCCGCTCTGCTGCTGGTGACCCTCAGTGTCGTGGCCATGCTCAGCCTCGACTGGCGACTCGGACTCGCAGGAATGGTCGCCATTCCGATGTACGTGCTCGCGCTGCGCTGGTACCTACCCAGGTCCGCGCCGCTGTACGCCGCCGAACGCGTCGCCATGGGCGAACGGTCGCAGGCCTTGATCTCCAGCATGCAGGGCGCTCGCACCGTTCGGGCCTACGGACTCGAGGAATCGCACCTGGGCGAGATCGACAAGGCGTCGGGCAAGGCACGGGACATCGGCATCACGGTGTTTCGCCTCTTCACGCGATTCGGTTCGCGCAGCAATCGCGCCGAATGCGTCGGCCTCTCGGTCATCCTCGCGGCGGGCTTCCTGTTCGTCCAGGACGGCCACGTCACCGTCGGTCAGGTCACCGCCGCGGCGTTGCTGTTCCATCGGCTGTTCAATCCCATCGGCATGCTGATGTTCTCGTTCGACGACGTGCAGTCGGCGGGAGCGTCTCTCGCCCGACTCGTCGGCGTCATGGACATCCCGGATCAGCGGTCACGCGGCACCGGCGTGGTGCCCGCCGACGCCACCCTCGAGGTCACCGGGCTGCGTCACTCGTACGACGGTGGGAACGAGGTGCTGCACGGCATCGACCTCACGGTCCGTGCTGGGGAAACCGTTGCGCTGGTGGGTTCCACGGGCGCAGGCAAGTCGACCATCGCAGCCATCGCGGCCGGGTCCATCGACGCGACGGACGGGCAGGTGCGCATCGGAGGTGCGAGCCTGGACGACCTCGGCGCCGACGGTCTGCGTCGCCACGTCGCGATCGTCAGCCAGGAGGTTCACGTCTTCTCCGGCACTCTCGCCGAGGATCTGCTGCTGGCTGCTCCCGATGCCACCCGCGACGAGATCCACGCGGCGCTGACGACCGTCGGGGCAGGCGCGTGGGTCGACGCGCTCGCTGACGGCGTCGACACCCAGGTCGGAGAGGGTGGCCACGAGCTGACAGCGGCGCAGTCGCAGCAGCTTGCGTTGGCGAGGCTCGTGTTGGCCGATCCTGCCGTCGCAGTCCTGGACGAGGCGACCGCCGAGGCAGGCAGTTCCGGTGCGCGCGATCTCGAGGCCGCGGCGCAGGCAGCGACCCGTGGCCGCAGCACGCTCGTCGTGGCGCACCGCCTGACGCAGGCCGCCGCCGCCGATCGTGTGGTCGTGCTGGAACACGGGCGGATCCTCGAGGAGGGCGGCCACGACGAACTCGTCGCCGCCGGTGGCCGTTACGCAGAGCTCTGGGCGGCGTGGGAGGGTGGTGCAGTGTGGACGCGCAGGCCCTCTTCGCCCACGGCATAAGGGGATCGGAGTACGAAGTTCCGGTCGTACTGGCCATTGCTTTGGTGGCGGTAGGGGATCGGTTCGTCGGAGAACAGTGTGCCCAGCCGGGCCTGCAGGTGCGCCTCGGCCGCGGCGTAGCCGTCTTCGGTCATTCGGTCGGCGCTGGGAATCAGCACCGGTGGGAGCACGGCCATGCCTGTGTACCAGAAGAATCCGTGCTGGATGGGGAACAGCAGCTCGTCCAGTGAGCCGTTGATACCGCGCGCCGACACCGTGTGTTCACTACCGCCCATACTGGTGACGACCAGTGCTCGGGTGCCCGCCATCAGACCGTCGCCGTAGCGCCGAGTTCCACCTTCCGCCTTGCGAATTCCGTATCCGAAGCCCTCGACGAACACGCGATCCACCCAGCCTTTCATGATGGCGGGCATCGAGAACCACCACAGCGGAAACTGCAGTACGACGGCATCGGCTCGGCGCACCTTGTCCTGTTCGGCGGCGATGTCGGCGGCTATCGTCCCGCCTGCGAGAGCGGTCGACGACGCAGTGGCCACGTGCAGTCGGTGTGCCGAATCGTGTGCGTAGTCCTCCGCAGTGACCACCGGATTCCACCCCATGCGGTACAGGTCGGACTCCAGGGTGTTGTGGCCGGCCCCGGCGAGGAACTCGAGTGCCGAGTCACGCAATGATCCGTCGAGCGAGGGTCGGGATGCGCGGAAACCCAAAGAATGTTCATGTCCTGAGCCTGTCACCAGCGGATCGGCCGAACCAGTGGCCTACGGGACAACATGTAAAAGAATTCGGCCATGCACAGGATCGTCGTTTGTGTCCGTGACGGACTGCTGGGGATGGAATTCGGCTCGGTTCATCGGTTGTTCGGCCAGGCGAGGTCGGAGGACGGTGAGCCGCTGTACTCGGTGGTGACGTGTACCGCGACGCCCGGTCCGGTGCGCACTGATTCGGACGTGAACATCGTGGTGGAGCGAGGGTTGGAGGCTGTTGCCGACGCCGACACGGTGATCGTTCCTGCCTCGGATCTGGACTACGGCGACGATCCCGTGTCGGACACCGCACTGTTCCAGTGGATTCGGCCCGGGACTCGGATCGCGTCGATCTGCACGGGTGCGTTCGTTCTGGCCGCTGCGGGTCTGCTGGACGGCCGACGCGCAACGACGCACTGGGCGTCGGCGGAGCAGTTCCGGGCGTTGTATCCCCAGGTCCGGCTCGAACCGAATGTCCTGTACACCCACGACGGCGACGTTCTGACGGCGGCGGGGGAAGCGTCGGGTATCGATCTGTGCCTGTACATGATTCGGTGCGATTTCGGCTCGGCTGTCGCGAACCGGGTTGCGCGGGGAACGGTGGTTCCGCCGCATCGGAGCGGCGGTCAGGCTCAGTACGTCGCGCCGCCCGTTCGCCGCTCCACGGCCAGTTCGATTGCTGCGGCACAGGAGTGGGCGCTGGAGAGGCTGCACGAGCCGTTGTCCAACGAGGCGTTGGCGTCGTCGGTGTCCATGAGCGTCCGTACGTTCACGCGTCGATTCACCGCGGAAGTGGGTGTATCTCCGGCCAAATGGATTGCACAGCAACGTGTGCAGCGCGCCAAGGAACTGCTCGAGAACACCGATCACACCATCGACCGTGTCGCGGCCGAGGCCGGTTTCGGTACCGCCACGTCCCTGCGGCAGCAGCTGATGGCCGACATCGGAGTCTCGCCCAGGGCCTACCGCGCGACGTGGGCCGGCGTCACCAGCTCGCGATGACTCGTCGGGTGGGCCGTTCGTTACTGTCCGAGAACAGGTGTGGACTTGCTTCCTTGATCCGCTCGACGTCGTCGAACACTGCGCGCAGGTGATCACGCATCGCGCGCTCCGCGGCAGCGAAATCTGCCTGCTCGACAGCGTCGGCGATGGCGGTGTGCTGGGCGATGAGCTCAGGAATGGGGCGGGTGTCCCGTAGGCCGAGGCGCCGGGCACGGTCGAGGTGCGCCTTCGCGGACTCGACGGACCGCCATGCTGCCGAGTGCCCACCGGCGGCAAGAAGCGCCTGGTGGAATTTCTCGTCGAGTTCGAAGAAGTCGTCCATGCTCAGGCCTGGTTCGCTCTGCTGAGCCAGGTTGTCACGCAGGGCGGCGATGTCCGCGTCGGATCGTCCGGCGACCGCGTCCTTCAACGACGCGATCTCGATGGCCTCCCGGACGAACTGCGCGTCGGCGACCTTCTCGGTGTCCACCCGCGACACGAACGTGCCGAGTTGAGGAAAGACCTGCACCAGGCCTTCCTCGGCGAGGAGAATCAGTGATTCGCGCACGGGAGTACGGCTCACCGACAGGTGTTCGGCCAGCTCGTTCTCCGACAGGGGGCTGCCCGGAGGCAGCTTCAACGACACGATTCGGTGCCGCAGCTCCTTGTAGGCGGCTTCGCGCGCGGTGACTTTTCGGGTGCTCACCGCGTCAACAGTAATGGCCGGTCGGATACGTGAGCTATGCGCGGCACGGACAGGAAAGTTGACGCACGTCACTGACGCACTAGTATGGCAGTTCTGGTATTCAAGACTGAGGAACTGCGAGGCACCGATGAACACCCAGGGCCGAGATCGTGCTGCGATCCTGCACGCACGCCGCGAT
Organism: Rhodococcus sp. 14-2470-1a; assembly: GCF_002259425.1. NCBI lineage: Bacteria > Bacillati > Actinomycetota > Actinomycetes > Mycobacteriales > Nocardiaceae > Rhodococcus > Rhodococcus sp. 14-2470-1a. Next base: position 91,402 of record NZ_NPFZ01000010.1, on the reverse strand, counting down.
CTGAGAATCGAATACGTCGACCGCGCCGAGGTCGGCCCAGGTCAGGTGCGCGTCGAGATCGCCGGTGTCAGTCTGTGCGGATCCGACCTCCACTACTACGCCGATGGCAAGAACGGCACCAACGTCCTCACCCGACCCACGGTGCTCGGGCACGAAGGCTTCGGCCGCATCGTCGAGGTCGGAGACGGGGTCCCGTCCCATCGCCTCGGTCAGCGCGTCGCGATCGAGCCTGCCGTGCCGGGACCGCACGCCCAGCACGCACTGCGTGGCCGTTACAACGTCGATCCCAGCGTCGTCTGCTTCGGCTCCCCGCCGAACAACGGATTGCTCCGCGGGTCGGTCGTGATGCCGGACGCCTTCGCGCACACACTCCCGGACACCGTCACCGACGACGTCGCGGCACTGATCGAACCGTTGGCCGTGGCCGCGTGGGCGGCAGCCCGGGCCGGATCGGTGCTGGGCAAGACCGTCGTGATCACCGGCGCAGGGCCTATCGGGCTCCTGGTGCTGCAGACCGTGATTGCGCTCGGCGCCCAGCACGTCGCGATCACCGACGTCTCGCAGGCGCGCTTGGACGTCGCGCTCCGGCTCGGCGCCGACGTCGCGCTGCTCTCCGGAGAAACGTCGTTGGACACAGGTTTCGCCGACGTCGCCTTCGACTGTTCCGGCCACCCCGCCGCGATCGCCGACGCCGCCAGATCCCTCGGCCCAGCCGGCGTTCTCGCCCTGGTCGGCGTTCCAGGACGCGGCGACGCCGAATTCCCGATCGGCCTGGTGCAACGGTGGGAGCTCGACATCCGGGGTTGCTTCCGCTACGGACCCGACGCGTTCACCCACGCGATTTCCCTTGCCGCTCAGGGCCGCGTAAACCTGAACGTTCTGGTCACGTCCAGATTCCCGCTCGAAGAGTCGGCCGCAGCGCTCGACGCTGCACTGTCCGACCCCACTCAACTCAAGATCGTCATCGACACCGCTTCACAGAACTCCGAGGACAACCGATGAAGATCATCGACGCAACCGTCATCGTCACTGCGCCCGGGCGCAACTACGTCACGCTGAAGATCACCACCGACGAGGGCATCGTCGGATGGGGTGACGCCACCCTCAACGGCCGGGAACTCGCCGTGGCGTCGTACCTGCGTGATCATCTGTGCCCCTTGCTGATCGGTCGCGATGCCCAGCGCATCGAGGACACCTGGCAGTACCTGTACAAGGGCGCGTACTGGCGACGCGGCCCGGTGACGATGACGGCCATCGCGGCGGTCGACGTCGCGCTGTGGGACATCAAGGGCAAAGCCGCCGACATGCCGGTCTATCAGCTCCTCGGCGGCGCCGCACGCGACGGCGTCATGGTCTACGGGCACGCCAGCGGCACCAGCGTCGACGAGATGCTCGACGACGTCGCACGGCATCTCGACGAGGGATACAAGGCCGTCCGTGCGCAGTCGGCCATCCCCGGTCTGGACAAGACCTACGGCATCCCGAAGAACGGCTTCTACGAGCCGGCGTCCGACGCTGCGCCGCAGGAGGATTCGTGGGACACCGCGCCGTACCTGAAGTTCGCCCCGGAGATGCTCGGTGCCGTCCGTGAGCGTCACGGTTTCGGGTTCCACCTGCTGCACGACGTCCATCACCGCCTGACGCCCATCGAAGCGGGTCGTCTCGGCCGCGACCTCGAGGACATGCGGATGTTCTGGATCGAGGATCCGACGCCTGCCGAGGATCAGAGCGCGTTCGCGACGATCCGTCAGCACACCACCACTCCGATCGCCGTCGGCGAGATCTTCAATTCCATCTGGGACTGCCAGGACCTCATCACCAACCGGTGGATCGACTACATCCGCACCTCGGTGTCGCACGCAGGCGGAATCACGCACCTGCGTCGCATCTTCTCGCTCGCCGATCTGTACGGAGTCAAGTCCGGTTCGCATGGTGCAGGCGATCTTTCACCGGTGTCGCTCGCCGCGGCCCTGCACGTGGACCTGTCCATCCCGAACTTCGGCGTCCAGGAGTACATGGGCCACGTCGACCCGACGTCCGACGTCTTCCAGACCGACTACACGTTCGAGAACGGCTTCATGCATCCGGGCAACAAGCCGGGCATCGGCGTCGACGTCGACGAGGCCGCCGCCGCGAAGTACCCGTACAACCCCCGCTATCTTCCCGTCAACCGCCGCCTCGACGGCAGCATGCACGATTGGTGAGACGAACAATGAACAGCAACACAGCTTTCGACGTCGTCCTCCTCGGCGAGCCACTCGTCGAGATATCGACGACGCAGCCGTTCGCGCACGGTACGTCCAGTGTTCTCGGTGTCTCCGGCGACGTGGTGAACGCAGGCGCAGCAGCGGCGGCCGCAGGCGCGTCCGTCGCCCTGGTCGCCCGGGTATCCAACGACGAACTGGGGGACGCGGTGTGTGCACGGATCCGGTCCCTCGGCATCGACGACACCTACGTCAGGCGTGTCGACGGCCAACAGGGCGCGTACTTCCTGCACATCGATCCGTTGGGGCAGCGTCAGTTCTCCTACGCACGCACCGGTTCCGTGGGGTCGGGACTGGACGTCTCCGACGTCCCGGCCGACGTCCTCGCCGCTGCAGGGGCGGTGCTGGGCAGCGGAATCACGGCGGCACTGTCCGATTCCGCACGTCGCGCACTGGCGTTCGCCGCGAAGAACGCGTCGACGTTCGTCTACGACCCCAACTTCCGGCCCCGGCTCACCACGGCCGCCGAGTCCGTGAACTTCCTCCGCGAGATCGCGCCGCACTGCTCCGTCGTCGTGCCGTCGGCTCCCGGTGAGATCGACGACCTTCTGGGCATCACCGACCCGCAGGCCGCAGCCTCCAGGTTGATGGAGTGGGGCGCGAAAGCTGTCGCCGTGACGCAGGGGTCCGAGGGCATCACCGTGGTGACCGGCGACGACGTCCGCTTTCAGCCGTCCGTTCCGGCACCGGCCGTCGTCGATCAGACCGGGGCGGGCGACGTGTTCGCCGGCACCCTCACGGCGCGGATAGCGTTGGGGGACAGCCTGCTCGACGCCACAGCGCTCGCTGCGAGTGCGGCGTCGCTCAGTGTCGGAGGCCGAGGCGGCACCGGCCTGATCGCGTCCCTCGACGAGGTCCGTGCGCACCGCGATCGGCTCGCCGTATGAGCAGGCTCTCGTCGGCGACGGCTCCCGACGTACCGAGGCCCGTGTCCCGTGGAATCGTCCACCTCGGGCTCGGGGCGTTTCACCGTGCCCACCAGGCGGCGTTCACCCATGAGGCAGCTCTGCTCACCGGCGATTCGTCGTGGGGCATCACCGGGGTGACGCAGCGAAGCGCTGCCGTCGCCGAGCAGCTGCGCCCTCAGGACGGGCTGTTCACGCTGGTGGAGAAGGGGCCGGGAATCGACCGCGCCTCCGTCGTCGGGTCGATCACCGAGGTGATCAGCGCCGTTGACGACGCGGATGCCGTCGTCGACGCCATTGCCGACCCGCGCGTGCGGATCGTCTCCCTGACGGTGACGGAGAAGGGATACCGGCTCGACCCGGCGACCGGACGGCTCCGGCTGGACGACCCGGAGATCGTGGCCGACCTGACCGGTCGATCTCCCGGAACGGTGGTGGGTCAGCTGGTCGCCGGGCTTGCGTCGAGAGCGAAGCTCGATGCTCCCGTGACGGTCCTGAGCTGCGACAATCTACCGCACAACGGGGTTCTCCTCGCGGGGATCGTCCGGGATTACGTTGCGCAGAGGGATGATGCGACCGCACTGCAGAGCTGGATCGACTCCGCCGCGTCATTCCCGAACTCGATGGTGGACCGCATCGTTCCGGCCACGACGGACGAAGACAGGCGTCGGCTCGAGGACGAGACGGGCCTGCGCGACGATGCCGTCGTCGTGTGCGAGCCGTTCCGGCAGTGGGTGATCGAGGACCACTTCGCCGCCGAGCGGCCGGCGTGGGATCTCGTCGGAGTGCAGTTCGTGACCGACGTCGAGCCGTGGGAGACGATGAAGCTGCGCGTGCTCAACGCGTCGCACTCGCTCCTCGCGTACCTCGGGGTGCGGTCGGGCCACTCGACCATCGCCGACGCCGTGGCGGACCCGGTCCTGAAGTCGTTGGCGCACAGAATGATCGTGTCCGACGTCGCTCCGACGTTGCATCCGGACATGAACTCGGACGCGTACGCGAACGAGGTGCTCACGCGCTTCGCCAACCCGACGTTGCCGCACACCACCCGTCAGGTCGCGATGGACGGTTCCCAGAAACTCGGTCCGAGGCTGCTGGGCACCGTGCGCGACGCCCAGGGACGTGGATCGTCGACGACCTGGCTCGCTGTGGCGGTGGCGTCCTGGGTCGCGTACGTGATCGACGAGTTACGCGCCGGACGCGCGCTCGACGACCCGATGGCGGACGTCCTGTCCCGGGCCGCCGCACAGGACGACGCGGTAGCGGCGCTGCTGAGCGTCGAGCAGATCTTCGGTGCCGACCTCGGCCCGGATTCTCCGTTCGGTCGCCGGGTTGCAGCAGCCGCCGATCTGCTCGTCGGCTCTGCCGCAGTCACCACCGAATTCGTAGCGAACATCGAAAGAGAACTGTCATGAACACACGTGAGGTCATGGGCATCAGCCCGGTCATTCCCGTCGTCGTCGTCGACGATGCGTCCGACGCAGTTCCGTTGGCGCGTGCCCTGCACGAGGGTGGCGTCGACGTGATCGAGTTGACGTTGCGCTCCGAGGCGGCGCTCGCTGCGATCGAAGCGATCGCGACCGAGGTGCCCGAGATCGTCATCGGCGCCGGGACGGTGCTCACTCGCCGGGACGCGGAGAAATCGATCGACGCCGGGGCGCGGTTCCTGGTGTCACCAGGCGCTCCGACGGACCTGCTCGACGCTGCGCACGGGTGGTCGATTCCGTGGCTGCCGGGGGTGTCCACGGCAACCGAGGCGATGAACGTCTCGAACGCGGGTCACACCGAACTGAAGTTCTTCCCGGCGTCGACCTCCGGGGGTGCGGCCGCTCTCGGTGCCCTCTCCGGGCCGCTTCCGCATCTGACGTTCTGCCCGACGGGCGGAATCTCGTCGAGCAACGCCACCGAGTTCCTCCGGTTGCCGAACGTCGCGTGTGTCGGCGGAAGTTGGTTGACGCCTCGAAACCTCGTGCAGGCCAAGGAGTGGGCTGCAGTGAGCGAATTGGCGCGTGCGGCGGCAGGTCTGCGCAGCTCAGTCCGACAGCACTGTTGACTCATTGGTATAACAGTGCTTGTATATCAGTGTGGCACGGGCCACTCACCATCTCTTGCAGGTCGTAGGTCTCAGTAGGGGCGTAGGTGCAACGGATTCCGTTGACACCGCGATGGACGACCGGACAGCCTTGAACAAACGGAGCACAAGATGTCTCACGACACGAACGAAGCGCCGAGCCCAGCCGTGGCCGACGAGAAGCCGAAGCGGTCGACCCGCGACCTGACCAAGGCCGCGGTGTCCGGCTGGCTGGGAACAGCTATGGAGTTCATGGACTTCCAGCTGTACTCGCTGGCCGCGGCCATCGTCTTCAACCGGGTCTTCTTCCCCGACGTCAGCCCGGCGATCGGCCTGATCGCAGCCATGGCCACCTACGGCGTCGGCTACGTCGCCCGCCTCGTCGGTGCCATCTACTTCGGCCGGATGGGCGACCGGATCGGTCGTAAGAAGGTCCTCTTCATCACGATCGCGATGATGGGAGCGTCCACGACGCTGATCGGCGCGCTGCCGACGTACCAGACCATCGGCATCCTCGCGCCGATCCTGCTCGTCGCACTACGCCTGATCCAGGGATTCGGCGCCGGAGCGGAGATCGCGGGCGCCACGGTCATGCTCGTGGAGTACGCGCCGGACAAGCGTCGCGGTCTCATCGGTTCGTTGGTCTCGCTGGGGACCAACTCGGGAACGCTTGCGGCGTCGGGAATCTGGGCGATCCTGCTCGTCGTACTGACCGACGACCAACTGGTCAGCTGGGGCTGGCGTATCCCGTTCCTCGCGAGCTTCTTCCTGATGCTCTTCGCGGTGTGGTTGCGCTCCAACCTCAAGGAAAGCCCGGTGTTCGAGGATCGCGCCGACGTGGTCGACGGTGTCGCCCTCTCGCGTGCGGAGATCGAGCAGGTCGACGCCGAAACCAAGGAAAGCGTTCTCGAGTCCGGACTGCGTCAGCGCAAGGGCCGTGCGTTCTTCGTCGCACTCGGGCTTCGCTTCGGGCAGGCCGGCAACTCGGGTCTGATCCAGACGTTCCTGGTGGGCTACATCGCGTCGACTCTGCTGCTGGAGAAGTCCATCGCCACCACGGCGATCGTCTACGGTTCGCTGCTCGGATTCATCACCATTCCGGTCATCGGCATCCTGGGTGACAAGTTCGGTCGCCGCCCGATGTACATGATTCTCAGCGCCGCGACCATGGTGTTGGCGTTCCCGTTGATCTACCTGGTGACCAGCGGCAACAACGCAACCCTGATCATCTCGGTCGTTCTCGCACTCAACATCGGTGTGCTCGGCCTGTTCTCGCTCGAGAGCGTCACGATGGCCGAACTGTTCGGTGCCAGAACACGATTCACCCAGCTTGCACTTGCCAAGGAGATCGGCGGCATCCTGGCCACGGCCATCGGACCGCTGATGGCAGCAACGCTGACGGCAGTGACCGGAAGCTGGTGGCCGATCGCCGCAATGCTGGTGGTCTACTCGGCGATCACGCTGGTGTCCGCGTACCTCGCGCCCGAAACTCGCGGACGCGACCTGGTCCGGCTCGACGACGCCATCTAGCGTCCGTCTCACGTAATTCGGAAGCCGCCATTGCTGTACAGCACCTGCCCGTTGATCCAGGAACCGGCGTCGGAGAACAGAAAACGCACGAGGTTGCTCGTGTCCTCCGCGGTTCCGAGTCGGCCGGCAGGTGTTGCAGCAATGGCGGCTTCTCGTATGTTCTCGGTCATCCAGCCGGTGTCGACGGGGCCCGGGTTCACCACGTTCGCACGAACGTTCAGATCCGCCAGTTCCACAGCGGCCGCCGTGACGATGCGATCCAGCGCCCCCTTGCTCGCGCCGTAGGGCAGATTGTGCGCGGTGTGATCGCTCGTCAACGCCGCGATTCTGCCTCCGGATCCGTCGAGCTGCTCCGCGAACGCCTTGATCAGAAGCCAGGTGGCCCTGGCGTTCACAGCGAAGTGACGGTCCCAACTGTCCACGTCGGTGGTGAGGACGGAGCTGTCCTCCGATTCGCAGTGCGACATCACCAAGCCCGTCACCGGACGCGCAGCGGCGTCGAACAACCGAGCGGGCACCGACGGATCGCTCAGATCACCCGGTGCCAGAGACACGGAGACCCCGAGCGCGCGGCAGGTCTCTGCCACGCGCTCGGGGTCGTCGGCGTCACGGACGTATCCAAGCCGGTCGTCGTACGGAGTCCAGTAGTTCAGGATCAGATCCCACCCGTCCTCGGCGAGTCCGACTGCGAGGGCGGAGCCGATCGACCGGATCCGCCCGACACCGGTCACCACTGCAACACGAGGTCCCATGCCCTGACCGTGGGACGATCGAGCCGGCCGAGCGAGCGATTTATCGTGCCCGGGTGATCAGTCCGATTCCTTCTCAGCGAGGAACAGCTTCTCGATCCGCGCTGCTTCCTCCTTCTTGTCCTCGGCCTCTTCCTGACGCTCCGCCGCGTCGGCGAGCTCGGACTCAACAGGCGCTGACGCTGCCTTCTCGACCTTGTCGATCTGTTCCTTCTGCTTGCGCTCCGCATCCTCGGCGGCCTTCACCCGCGCCGCCGCTGCGTCGTCGGCCTGCTTCTTGCGGGCCGCCGCCCTTCGGTCGGCCTCTTCTTCGGCCTCGGCCTTGCGCTGCTCGGCTTCTGCCCGTGCGTTCTCGGCCGCCTCGCGTGCAGATTTCGCTGCGGCGTCACGTTCCTGCTCGGCAGTGCGACGAGCTGTCTCGAGCTTGGTCTTGGCCTCGGTCTCCGCGGCGTCGGCTTGCGCGTCGAGCTTCTTCGCGAGACCGATGTGGTCCGCGTGATCGACCTTGTCCTGGCCGCGCGACTGGACGTCGGCGTCGCCGAGAATCTTGCCGACCTTGTGATCGAGGGTCCCGACGGCCCGCTCGTACGCGAGCCGCGCAGGGGCTTCGGTACTCCACGTCTGCACGACGTTGCTCTCGAACAGGTCGAGCGGGATGCGAACGATCCGGTACTGGAAACGCAGTATCGAACGCGGTATGTCGAGCACACTCATTGTCGGTTCTCCTGATGCTTGATGTCGGCTGGTCTACGCATTGCGACGAATGCGATCGGCGGCGTCCCGGGCCGCGTCAGCGGCGGCGGCCTCCTGCCGGTACCGGGCAACGGCTTCCAACTCGTCCTGGTCGGCGTCCGCAACCTCCGACCGGGCGTCGGCTGCGGCTTCGATCTGCTCGGCCCGAGCGTCGACCTCCGCGTCGGCGCTTTCGGCGGCCACGGCGCGGTCCTTGTCCTTCTCGGCAGCGATTCTCTGAGCCTGCTGAGCGCGACGAGCCTCGTCCTCGGACGCCTGAGCACTGGCCTCGACGGAATCTCGCTGGGCGTCCGCACTGTTCTTGACCTCGGCCAGACCCTCGCCGGCCTCGGCTGCCTGTGATTCCGCCGCCAGTTCGGTGGCCTTGGCTTCCTTCTTCTCACGGGCCTGTGCGGCCTGGAGCTGCCCCTCGGTGGTCAGCGAGTCATTGCCCGTCACGGCGCCTACGACCTCCTTGGCCTTGCCTTTGACGGCGTCGAGCAGGCCTTTTCGTGCCTCGTGCGATGCACTGTCGTCGGTCATGGTGCCTCCTGTGCAGTCGTGTCGATAGGGCGGGAGAGAACTACCCGAACGCCGATGCTGGAAACCCGTCGTTCGACGCATGTCCACGGTCGGCCGTAAACTCTGCGCGAGCACAAGGCAACAGACGAGGAGTTTCATGCCTACCGCGACGGTGAACGGGATAACGCTGAACTACCAGGTCAAGGGTTCCGGGCCGCTGGTCGTGCTGATCATGGGCACCGGCAGTCCCGGTCGTGTGTGGGATCTGCATCAGGTTCCAGCGCTGGTCAAGGCGGGATACCGTGTGTGCTTCTTCGACAACCGCGGCATCGCGCCCTCGTTCGAGTCCGTGCAGGGCATCACCATCGACGACCTGGTCGCGGACACCGCCGCGCTGATCGAGCTGGTGCGCGAGGGCGACGAGAAGGCGTTCGTCGTCGGTACGTCCATGGGTGCTCGGGTCGCCCAGGAGCTTGCTCTCCGACGCCCGGAGCTCCTCCGCAAGGCTGTGTTCCTCGCCGGTCATGCTCGCCTCGACGAGTTCCAGCGCACTCTGGGCGAGGGTGAGGTCGCGTTGGCCGACGCCAAGACGCAGCTGCCACCCAAGTACGCGGCAGCCATCACTGCTGCGCTGAACCTCTCTCCGACCACGCTGGCGGATTCGAGGACGGCTCGGGACTGGCTGGATCTGCTGGAATTCTCCGTCGCACCCGTCACTCCCGGGGTACGCGCCCAGATCGGCATGGACGATTCCTTCGACCGCACCTCGGCGTACGGCAAGATCGATCTGCCTTGCCTGTCGGTCGGGTTCGAGCACGACCGGATGATTCCCGCGTTCCTCGGAGCCGAGCTCGCGAAAGCCATTCCCGACGCGCAGTACATCGAGATCCCCGACGTCGGTCACTACGGCTACCTGGAGCGTCCCGACGCCGTCAACGACGTCATTCTCGAGTTCTTGAAGAGCTGACTGCCCGCTGCGCTAGTGTGCGTTGCTAGGGTCAGGGGGCACTTCACCCATGAAGACTGCCTATTTACGTATGCGACGAGTGAGGCGAGATGAGTACCAATCCATTCGATGACGAAGACGGACGCTTCTTCGTGCTGGTGAACGACGAAGACCAGCACTCGCTGTGGCCGACCTTCTCCGATGTCCCGCAGGGATGGCGCGTCGTCTTCGGCGAGGACAGCCGCGCAGCGTGCTTGGAGTACGTGGAGAAGAACTGGACGGACATGCGCCCCCGCAGCCTGCGTGAGGCCATGGAGGCCGACGCTGCAGCACGTCAGTCCGCCGAGGGCACTCCCGAGGCCTAGGCCTTCTTCTTTTTCTTCAGCTCGACAGGACCGCGTCGCCGACGAACAGTCGGACGGCGCGGTTCTTCTTTGCGGCGAAGAGTCGGGCGAAGCAGCTCTTCGGTGCGCGCGAGGATGCGCGGACGGCGGAGAGTACGAGCGCCCCACTCACCGAGTGTGACCCCTGCGGCGATTCCGCAGCCGATGCCGAACGCGGCGAACAGCGAACTGATGCCGAGCAGCAGCTGGTCGTTGAGTATCGCGTACAGGCCTCGGTACAGCGCCAGACCGGGCAGCAGCGGCGTGATGCCCGCGACCGCGACGATCAGTGGTGGAATCAGCGCGCGACGTGCCATCAGACCACCGGCGAAGCCGACGACCGTGGCAGCGAACGCCGAGGCGATGATCGGACCCGTGTCGACCGTCTGCACCAGCAGCGACACCAACGCCCCGGCGAAACCGCCGAGGAATGCAGCCGTCAGTGCACGCTTCTCCGCGTAGCACGCCAGGGCGTAGAACAGCGCTGCCGCAGCACCCGCCAACACCTTCGTCGGGACCTCGAGGATGTCCGGCGGGGCGGTGTTGCTGATGAGCGGCAGATCGCTGCCGATGATCGCCGCCAGCTTCAACGACGTGGCGACGCCGGCGATGATGCCGCCCGTCATCATCAGGACCTCGAAGAACCTGGCCGACGCTGTGATGGGCGCCCCCGTGATGGCGTCCTGAACCGAGCCCACCAACGACAGGCCCGACAGCAACACCGTCACACCGGCCGCGATGACGAGCGACGGCGACACCGTGACGCCCAGCTGATCCTGGAAGTTGAACAGCGTGATCGCCGGTGTCGCCGCGACGAAGCCGCCGACGACCTGCTGGAAGAAGAACGGAAGACCGACCCGGTTGAGGACACGGCCGATTCGGTCGATCACCATCGTGGTCAGAAAGCTCACGACGGCCACCAGTACACCGCCGCCGAGCAACACACCGATGGACGCGGCCATGCCCGCCCACGCGAACGTCGCCGTCCACCGGTTGTACGGGTGCGGGGCAGTGGTGATCGCGTCCAACGTGTCCAGTGCCTGCGACGGCGGAATGAGCTTCAGCCGAATGCTGCGGATCAACCGGTCGACAGCCGCGAGCCGCGTGAAGTCCATCGAACGGTAGTGAACGATGCGCATCGTCGTCGACGGTGGACGCGTCGGACCACGATGGGCGCTGATGGTGATGGAGTTGTACGTGACATCGACATCACAGCGCGCAAGACCATAGGTGGCCGCGACATTCTGGACCTGGGTCGTCGTATCCATCGCAGCGGTGCCCGACGCCAACAGAACCTCACCCACCCGAACCGCCAGGTCGAGCACCTCCGCCACCACTGCGTCGTCGGTGAGGTCGATCGGCTGCAGCGGTGACGGCGCTGCAGTGGGTGTATCGATAGTGGCGCGACGCTCGCCGGTCAGACGACTCAGCGAGGTCGTCAAGTCTTGCAGAAAGCTCATGTCCGTTTTCTGTAGCTGGGGTGATCCACCGACAAGGTACCTGTTTGGACTGTGCGTTCGATGAACGGATATGCTGTCCCCGCACAACGCCTCCTTAGCTCAGCGGTAGAGCACTCGCCTTGTAAGCGAGCGGTCAACGGTTCAATCCCGTTAGGAGGCTCCACTAGACGGCTCTGACCAGCGAAAACGGTTGGGGTCGTCTCTTTTTGGCCTTTTGTGGCCGCTCGTTTCAGCTGCGAGCCCGGTTCGTCCACCTGGGTTTATGTGGCAATTGTGACCTGGGGATTCGCCGGTTCGGCGGCTCGATCCGGCGTTCGGTGTCACAGAATGTCACAACTCGCTGCTAACTCACCAGTGAGCATTCGTGTGGATGCAGGTGGATGCGCCCGGATTGTGAGGGAGGTTGTCGGACCGGCAGGCGGTGGTTCGGTTCGTCGTGTGTGACGCGGCGCGTTTGGATGCGGAGCGGATCGATACCGAGTTGGGCGCGGTGCTGGTGACTTCTGCGGAGCAGGCGGTGTTGGATCTGGTGAAGCGTCCGGGTCTCGGTGACGCCGAGGGCGAGGTGTGGCCGGCGGTGGAGCAGTTGTACCGACGGTGCGATCCGAAGGTGTTGGCCGAGGTCGCTGGGGCTGAGAAGATGCGAACGACTCTCTTGCGGATGCAGGCTCGGTTGGGGGAGAAGTAGTGAATCCCAACGAGCTGGACTCGGTGGCAACGCAATTCGGTGTCGCGCGTGCACAGGTCGAACGGGATCACCTGATCTCGCACCTGCTCGGCTATCTGAGTGCGCACTTCGCGGATCGGATTACGTTCACCGGCGGAACAGCGTTGGCCCGAAGCCATTTGGTCGATGGTCGGCTCAGCGAGGATATCGATCTGATAGCGGTCGGTTCCGGACCTGAGGTCGCTCGTGATCTCGACCGCGCACTCCCGCGCGCGGTCTTGCGCGGTCACGGTCGACTGGTAAGGGATCCGGCGATCGGTATGTCACGGAGAACACACCGCTGATCGGCAACGCCATCAGTGAAATTGGGTCATCCGGTAATTCGTCGTGTAGGCGAGAGGGGACGACTGCGGCTCATGACAGGGGGATGCATAGTTGCTTTTCGATTTCGACCGTCGAGCGGGTACGCAGCTGAAAGAAGTCGATGAGAAGACGGGTGCAATAGGCACCACACGGCCTGTCGTGGTTATCTGACAGGTGTGTTCAGGCAGCGGAGTCGTCAGACGCTCAGCAGTGGTCGTCGAGGCGAGCCACCGAGAGCTGGCGTCTACGGCTCACGGTGCGTTTCCCATGGCCAGCAGTACGTGTGGCGTGGTCAGCAGTGAGTGCGGCGTATGACAGATGATGACGTGTGGTCCGGAAAGCACGCCCGAGCGCACGATGCCCCGGTCCGGTCACTCAATGCGTCGGTGTTGCGATGGAGGATCGACACTGCACGGTCCATTCCACTGTTCGATCCCGACGACGGCGGCGACGCGGCTCGCTGTCTGGTGCTGTTGGAGTCTCCGGGGCCGAAAACGATACATCCGGGCGGGACCAACATGTGTTCGTTCGACAATCCAGATCGAACGAACCCCGTGCTGAAATCGGTGTTCGCCGACGCGGGTATCGACCGGGTGCAGTGCGTCAAGTGGAATATCGTGCCGTGGGCAGTGCTCGACGACGCCGGTCATCCGGTATCGCCGACGGCATCCGTTCTCGGTGAGGCGGGCCCATATGTCGGCGAGCTTATGGCCTTGCTGCCGAAACTGGAGGTGGTTTTCGTTCTTGGTGCGAAGGCTCTCGATGGCTACATGCGCGTCATCACTGCATCTGCTCCCACCCGCCTCCTCCCGGTGATAGCGGCACCGCACCCCTCGGCTCGCAACGCACACGCACCGGCGGCTGCTCGCCAGCGGTTGATCAACGCAGCACTGTCGGTCGCAACGCACCTGGAGAAGGCACCTGAACCCCGCACTGTGCTGAGGTAGGCCGGATCGTGCTGCTGCTGCCTCCGACCGGTCAGTCCTGGTGGGGCTGGCGTTCGCCGGTGTCGGTGTCGATGTCGATCACCTCGTCCGGGCTGTCGGGGTGGTACTGGATAATGTGTGGTTCGGCGGCACCCCGGCGTGCACCGTCTCGATATGAGAACCAACATCCCGCGAACAGCACCACTGTCACGATCGCTGCGACTACGGTCCAGCCCTCGAACCCGCCGGCGAGGGCAGTGAGAAAGGCCCCCGCAGCAGCTGTTCCCGCCATCAGCAACAGCCAGGTCAGATAATTTTCGGTGACTCGTGCCCAGACGCGTCCGCGGCTGCCCCGTCTCGGGGTATCGGAAGCCGGTGTGTCTGCATTCGGTGTGTTCATCGTGATCGTGAGTCCTTTCCGGGGTCAGTGGTCGATTGGATCGACGCTGTTCGTTCGGTAGCAGCGTTCCGAGTGGGTACTACCCGGCGGTCGGTTCAGCTGGGTTGAAAAAGTTTTCCTTGCACGCTGCCGCGGAGAGTGTGGGCGGCGACTGTGCCCCAGGCTGCGAGCAACGCCGCATACAGTCCGATTGCAAGGGCCTCGACCGCGGCCGACCCCAGAGCACCGCCGAGGGCAGTGGCACCGGTGACGCAGGTGCCGATGGGGAAGGTGAACGACCACCAGGTCAGTGAGAATGTCAGTCCCTTCTGGGCGGCATGGATGGTGAGGGCGGTTGCGAGGATGAACATCAAGATGCCGAAGCCGCCCATCGTCAGTCCGTACAGAATGCCGAACACGTGCAGGCCGGTTGCGACGGAGGCGGTCTCGCCGGTGAACACCAAGGGTGCATCGTTGCCGAGCAGGTTCGCGGCGGTGATCGATTGACCGATCATGCCGAGGGTGATCCACACCGTCGGTGCTGCCTGGACCGGCGGGATTCCGCCGTGGACGAGCCGTCCGTAGATGAGCGTCATGGTCAGCATTCCGATGATCAGTGACAGCCCGAACATCGCGTAGCAACCGGACAGCATGGCCAGGCGCCACTGCCCATCCGCGATATGAGGGAGCAGCAGCGCACCGGTGGAGGCGGACACCATCGGCGGTACGACGGGCATCAACCACGCCGGGAGTGCGACGGCGGTCTGGTGATCGTGGGCGGTGATCATCAGGTAGGGCACGAGAATGCTGGTGATCAGCCCGAGGGCTGTGCCAGCGGTCCACAGGACGGCAAAAATCACGGTTGCGGGCGCCGCTCCGATGACGTCTGTGCCCAGCAGCATCGTCCCGGCACCGACGGTCAGCAGCGCCATGGGGGGTGCGCCGTAGAACTGCACCATCACCGGATGCGCGGCGTGCTCACGCGCATACTGCCGGTGTCGGATCCAGTGCACTGCGAAGGCACCGGAGAGTGTGATCAAGGCGACCGACGCTGCGATCCACACGATCGTTGCGAACACGTGCAGTCCGGGGATGTGGGCGGGCAGGGTGGCGGCGGCGTTGGCGACGATACCGGTGCCCATGACCGAGGCGAACCAGTTGGGGGTGATGTGTTCGAAGATCTGGCTCGGGTGGTCGAGGTCGGAGAGCACCGGCCACTTGCGCGGCCGCTCGGTATCGTCGCCGCGCCGAGACGTGATGGAGGAGCGGTGCAGAGCTGTCGAGGTCATGACTTCCAGCGTCCTCGCACACAGTCGTCACCGGTAGACACCGATTACCTGGCCGGTCCCAACCTCAGGTTATGGCTGCGGGGATCTGAGGGCGACGACGAGCAGGTCGCTCGACGGTCCTCGCAGTTCACGGCCCGCGGGCCACACGGCACGCAGGAACCGGCGCAGGTCGAGCCCCTCTGTGTGAACGCGGGCCAGTGTTCCGGCGGCGATCTCGGCGGATACCGCGAGGGAGCTGAGTACGGCCGGTGCGAGGCCGCCGATGACGGCAGCTTTGATGGCAGTGGTGGAGGACACCTCGAGCAGTGGCGCGGCGAGTGGGCCCGCAGTCCGGAGCGCACGTTCGAGCGCGAGACGTGTGCCGGACCCGGGTTCGCGGGTGACCAGCGGTGTCGCGGCCAGTTCGCTCGCCGTGATCGTTCGTCGAACCCATTGATGATCGGGGGCGACGACGACGACGAGTTCGTCGCGGGCAACGTCCTTCGATTGGAGTCCGCTGGGCAGATCGGGGCTTTCGACGAATCCGATGTCGGCGCGGCCGTCGAGCACCGATGCGGCTACGTCGACGGAGTTTCCGGAGGTGAGAGCCGGTGTGATGGAAGTGTCGTGGGAGCGCAGTGTGATGAGCCATCGCGGTATGAGGTATTCGGCGATGGTGAGGCTTGCGGCGATACGAATGTGGCTGTGGCGGTCGGTGCGCAGCATTGCGATGCTCGTGGCGAGCTCGGCGGCTTCGGCGATGACGCGCTCGGCCCAGCCGGCGACCAGTTCGCCGGTTGCGGTGAGGGTGGCACCTCGCTGCCCGCGATGCAGGAGTGCTACCCCGATGCGGCTTTCGAGTGCTTTCAGGCGTGCGCTCGCCGCTGGCTGCGACATGCCATGCGCCTTCCCTGCGTGTCCGATGCTTCCCAGCTCGGCGACGGACAGCAATAATTCGTAGCTGATCAGGTCGGTCACATGGGTCGGCAGGGGCACGGTGCCAGCGTAGAGACTGCAGTCGTACTGGGCACGGGGCCACAGGCGCGTTTGCCGGGAAAGTCCCCATTCGATGCTCAACGCTCGCGGGAAGTGGAACGGGGTCGCGGCACTGGATCCCGTGGTTCGTTCACCCTCACTGACGCCACCTGCTTTTATCCAGTTCTCGTCACCCAGGATTGCCTTGGTTCGTGCGAGTTGTTTCGAACCTCACCGGTGCTCTCGCAGCGTGAGCTGGGACTAGGCAGGGGATGAGTCGGACGTAGGCGACCATTCCGATCAGCTCCACCAGTGTCTGCGTCACCACGACCACGGCAGCAAGAGACAGTGCTGGTGGCAGCGCGAGCGCCAGCGGCAGTACGACCAACGAATTTCGGGTGGCGCCGGAGAAGATCAAGGCCCGAGCGTCCGGGACGTCCTGGCGGGTCACTCTGGCCGTCGCCCATCCGACAACCGCCATGATGACCAGGAACGCGACGAAGATCGGCACCGCGGCAAACAGCTGGGAGCCTTCGGAGCGGACTGCGTCGATCTGCGACGCCACGACGACGGCAAGAGTGGCCATCATGACCGGCACCATCGCCGCGGCCATCACATCCATGATCTGGGTGCCGATACGCCGACGACGCGCAAGTGCTTGCGTCAGGGCCGCCAACACCAGAGGAACAACGATCAACAGCACGAACGCTTCGACGAACGGTGCAATGTCGATGATCTCCACCAGCTCGGACCCGACGAACAACCACAGGTAGAGCGGCAGGAACGCGATCTGCAACAACATCAACAGCGGCGCACTCGCGAGGAGCCGTTCCGACGCTGCACCGGCTAACCCACTGAAGACGATGACGTAGTCGATGCAGGGAGCCAACAACACCAACAGCACACCGACGAGTACCGCCTGATCAGCAGCAACGAACCGGGTCAGAGCGAATACGACGAGCGGAACGAGCACGAAATTCAGTACTACGACGCTGAGCAAGAATTTGCCGTCGCGCAGCGATGCGCCGATGGCGGAGAACGGAACCGCGAGGAACGTAGCGTAGAGCAACACGATCAGTACCGGATTGATAGCAATCTCGAACGCGTGCGCCGACGACGGCGCGCCCAAACCGACAACGGCACCGATGAGCAGGGCCAGCAGGTAGAGCGGGATCTGGAACTTCTCCAGCCACGCCACCACCGAGGTGGTGCTCGATATGTTCATGCGGTGCCCACCGCGGTGTTCGCTGAGATCAGCCAGGTGCAGTCCGGATTGCATGGCGTCGGCGCGTCGGGTGTGTCCCCGAGCCGGGCCAGCGCGTCGGTCAAACTCTCACGCAGAGCGGTCAATTGAGCGATCGATTCGTTGGCGTGCGCGATGTGGGACTCGATGGCGGGGCCGAGTTCGGCTTTGACTGCTGCGCAGGAGTCTTTCTCCCAGACACGAAGGAGAAGTTTGATCTCCGGCAGCGACAGGTTCAGGCTCTTGGCGGCGGTGATGAACGCCAAGCGTTGCCGAGCGCGGTCGTCGTAAACGCGGTAACCGTTCGCCGAACGGTCCGCCGGGAGCAGGCCCTCGCTTTCGTAGAACCGTAGCGTGGTCGCCGGGACGCCGGTCGCCGATGACAGCTGTGAAATGCGCAGAGCGGACATGCGCACGAGGATAAACCTTCGAGTCGGGTGGAAGGTCAAATCCTTGACCTTCCACGCAGGTGCTGGGGCTAACGTCGGGCCATGTTCCCAGCGAGACCGCGCCCGGACGTCCGGGCGCTCATCCGTCTAGACCTGACGCCTTTCAGCGAGATGAAGGCCCCGTCGGCGTGCACGCTCTCAACGGCTGACCAACCTGAGGGTATCGAGTTGTGGGCAACGATCCTCACCTGCGCTACCAACCGCAGACGGTCGACGGCGGACTTGTATTCACCTTCCCGCCGGGGACGGCGTTCATCGGTCGCCTATCCGCAGCCACCGCATCGGAGCTGGCATGCTGCCCCTTCTACGCCTTCACGGTGACCCACGACGTGACAGCGACAACGATGACGGTGAGACCCCCGGGTACAGCGCGGAAGTGGTCACCCAATTCTTCGGCGATGCGGACTGATCGAGACCTACAAATCCCTGCAGTGCAGGATGATTCGTGGCACCAGGTCAGTCCGAAGGTAAAGAAATTCAGGCAGTGGTCTGTTATGCACAAGATTTGCTTCCTGTGCTGCCGAACGGCCATGAGAAGCAGCAAGGGCCATTTGCAGATGTAGGTGTCTCACGTAGTGCTCGGAGTCGGAGTGGACCCGCGATCAGTCGGGTGAGGCTGCCTGAGGGGTCGGTCCGAGCCGGACATTGACCCAGTGTCGGACCGGAGGGATCGACCACATGGTCCACAGTGCGAGGAGCGCAGTGCTGGCGGCAAGAATGCTCGCGGCGACGTCGAGCGGGAAATGTACGCCGAGGTACAGCCGGGAGGCAGCGACGGCGAGCGCGAACAGCACTGATGTGGTGCGGGCCAACCGCCGGACAATTACGTGCGCCCGAGCGGTGAGCAGGACCACAAGCCCGATCATGGCCGCAGCCACCGCTGTATGTCCAGACGGGAACGACCACACGGTGTCGGGGGGAATCAGCCAGAACCGTTGCGGGGGACGGGGTTCGCGGATGCTGTCTTTCGCGATTGTCGACACGACGAGGGTAGATGCCATCACTGCCAGGGCCCATGCCGCGTCGACCCGTCGGCTTCTCCACGTGAGCCATGCGGCGATACCGATCGCCACCACGATTCCGACGACCGGTTGTGCGCAGTCCGTGACAAATTCGGCGAGGGCAGTGGCCCAGTCGGCGCGATGAGGGGCGATACGGTCGTGGAACCGCAGACCCGCCTCTGTCACGGCAGTGGTGGCGGCGAGAGTGCCGACGGCGAGCAGTGCGGCAAATGCGAGCAGAGCGGCGGCAAACGGCCGAATCCACGGACGAGCAGGAAACATACGTGACTTTCCGTGGTTGGGTTGCGTGGGATGGACGGTGGGGTGCCAGGTGCGGCGACGACCGGTGGCGAGTAGGGCGGCCACTGCGATGACCTGGATTGCGGCAACGACGGTGATCGACGCGGGAATCGAATGTCGTAGAGCAGATCGGTTTTCGGCTGGGGAACGGATGGCTTTGCCGCTCCGTTCGTCGATCACGAGAACGCAGACGCGCCAGTGCGCCGGCGATCCAGAAGAAGGGCACGGTGATGACGGGGTGCGCGTAACCGGATACGTCGACGCCCAGAAGCGGCGGGTCGGTGTATGCCACCGGGCCGGAGACCGAGCGCACCATCAGCGCTGCGGCCGCGTCGAATCCGGTGACCACACCCCGACGACGACGGCGGTAGCCCCCCCGCGAGGCGAGGGGGCCGGTGATCGAGCGAGCACCTTCGTAGACGAAGTCCGCGAGCATGCTGACCGTCCCGAACGGGACAACGAACCGACACGCCCCCCATCGATGGTCGCGGCGGTTCGGTGGATTTCTTTCTGGAAGCGCGCGGCGGGAACCCGGCGCGGCGGATGGGTCATCGGCGTGTTTGGGCTGCGTCACTATGCTGCCTATCGGTAGCGGGGACGAGGAGGACCGGGCGGTGGGCGTGGCGGGCCAGTGTCGCGGACACAGATTCGCCGACGGCCCTCTCCACCAGTGACATCATCCCGCCGCGGGTGGTACCGATGATGATCATCAGGGCGTCGTTGGCGTCGGCGATCGTGGTCAACAGTCGAGCCGGGTCGCCCCGCCTCGAGTAGAACGCCCAGTTCCCGGGGATGGCGGCCAGCATCGCGCATGCCTCGCGGCGTTCTTGTTCGACGACATCGCCTATACATTGCTCCCAGTCGGCACTGTCCGGGTCGATCGGCAGGTCATCGGTGTCGACGATGTGCGCTACATGCAGGAACGCGTTCAGTCGACCGGCAAGGTCCATCGCGTAGGTCAAGGCAGCGTGGCTTGCTGGGTGCCGGTCGAACCCCACGACCAGGTGGCACTCCGGTTCTACCGAGGCGGCGGGGCCGTCCACCTGTAACGGAGCGCGCCAGTCCCCTAGGTCGTCGCAGGAGGCGTGGCTGGGATCGTCCTCGGTCATTGTTTTCTCCTCATACGGAAGCGGCGACGAGACCGGCACCGCCGGCGACGACAGTCACCAGCAGGGTGCCGACCGCGTTCAACACGCCAGCGATGTACTTCTGACGTTGGATCAGCCGCACCGTCTCGAAACTGGCGGTGCTGAAGGTGGTGTACCCGCCGCAGAACCCGATGCCCACGATCAGCTGAAGTTCCTGGGGTAGTCCGTGGAAAAGGATCAGTCCGATGACGAACCCGAGGAGCAGCGATCCGGTCACGTTGATGGTCGCTGTCGCCCAGGGAAAATCCGACGCCCGGTGGTGCCTGATGGCCCCGTCGAGCACAAAACGGACGATCGACCCGGCGCTGCCCCCGCAGGCGATCCAGAGTGTCGTCATCGAATCGCCTCTGCGGACCGTGACCGCAGTCGAGCGGCGATCGCGATTCCGGCGGTGGTGGCCACCATCGCCACCAGCACGGTACCGGCAGCGTAGCTGCCGGCGGCCCACCACTGATGGCTGCGCAGAAACAGATCGGTATCGACGGCCAGTGTGCTGTAGGTGGTGAACGAACCGAGCATCCCGGTGCCCACCAACAGCCGGACTCGTTGCCGCCGCCGAATGTCCGGGCCCAGGCGAGCCAATCCCTCCAGCAGTAAACCGAGTAGAAATGCGCCAACGATGTTGATGGCGAAGGTCGTCACCGGCCAGCCACCTGCGGCAGGCGGAAACCACAGTCCGAGCTGGTATCGCAGTGGTGCCCCAATCAATCCACCGGCACCGACTGCGGCGATCGCGGACGGTCGCGCATGCAGCGGGCTTGGGGGCGCAGTGTCGGGATCGACCGGTAGGGTCGGATTCGGGTCGTGATGGCCGTTCATGGACAGACTCCTTCCACTCAGGGAAAGGAGCCATCAGCCCCAGGGTTGGGGCGGTTCAGACAACCCCCTACGGGGCGGTCTCGGCGGAGATCCATCGCCGGACACCACTATAGCCTGACCAGGGATCGACCCAAGCAGATCCGGTGTAAGTTCGAGATTCTCGGTCAGCAGGCCGAGGTGTCTATGTGCCAGCGCTGCAGCTCAACAGCCGAAACCCGGTTGTTGAGCTCGACCACCGGCCACGACGGCACCGGCAGTGCAACGGGTCGGATCGGACACCGGTGTTCGCGTATCAAGCCCGGTATGCCCGATCCGCCGACCACCGCGATCTTCTCAACACGGGTACGTGGCACACGGCGTCACCAAGTCGCTGAACATTTCGCCGAACACAGCATTGTCGTCGAACTCAGAGCGGGCACCAGGCTCGGAACCGAGGTTCATTGCCACGCCGCATCGACACGCAGTCGACTAGACCACACTCGAACATGAACTGACGCCACACAATTTAACCCCACTGCAGTAGGTCGAGAGTGAATCGGGATACTTCGAATCGAACGCATAGAACGTCTGGCGCACAAGCACACTCAACATACCGCTGATGCCTTGCTCTTCGGTGTCACGAGCGTGTCACATGTCGGGACTTACGACGGTGGATTCGGGTGGTGCTGCTTGGACGATTGACGCAGGTCAGAGTATCTGTGGTGGTTCCATACGGACGTATCTGGTTGCCTCGCAACATACTTGTAAGCGAGCGGTCAACGGTTCAATCCCGTTAGGGGGCTCCGCGCATGAAGGCCCCGACCACGTCACGTGGTCGGGGCCTTCGTCGTTGCGAGGTGCGTCGGCCCCTCTGCAGGTGACCCCAGTGCACGGTATCGATGCGTATCCGCAGGATTCCGCTGATTGCCGGTGGTTGTGTGCACTGGGGTCAGTGTCGATTTCGGCGGGCCGATGGCTACCAGAGAACCATTGTCAGGAATCCGATTCCCAGGATGATGCCGAGGGTGCCGGCGCCGTAGGCGAGGGCAGCGTCGGTGCGTGATGCGGGAGGCCCCGAGAGGATCGGGCTGCGGTCGGCCCAGAGCGCGGCGCCGAGAGCGAGGATGCCGAGCGCGACTCCGAAGCCTGGGGTCCAGAAGCACACGATGGACAGTGCGCCGATCATCAGCGCTGAGTCGGTGTTCTCGCGGCGGTCGAATGCTCGTCGGTTCCACCACCGCCGATCCTCGGGTCCGCCGGCGGTTCCCTCGGGATTGTTCCTGTCGGCCGTCAACGTCATTGCGTGTGCTCCTTCGTGTGTCGCATGTTGCCCGATGCGGTTCTAGCGCAGCATCATCGGCCGTCCTCGTGAGACGGCGACTGCCTCGAAAATTTTTCGAAAAATTGTGCACAACCATCTTGGCACTCGGATGGTGAGAGTGCTAATTTCTGTATCGCACAGTCAAGAGCAGCCCGCTACAGGGGCGGGTGCATCTGGAGTTGATGGAGGTGGTTGCTGTGCTTCGCTTCGATCCGTTCCGTGACCTCGATTCCATTACCTCGGCCATGCTGGGGACGTCGAGCGGTTCCGATCGTGCGCCACGGTTCATGCCGATGGACCTGTACAAACTCGACGATCACTACGTTCTGTCGGCGGATCTTCCCGGGGTGGATCCGGGTTCGATCGATGTCGATGTCGACCGCGGAACCCTCACGCTGACAGCACATCGCACTGCACCCGATACCGATGGGGTGCAGTGGATTTCCTCGGAACGTTTCGCCGGCACGTATCGTCGCCAGCTCGCGCTGGGTGACGGCGTCGACTCCGAGCGCATTTCCGCGTCCTATGACAACGGGGTCTTGTCGGTGACGATCCCGCTGGCCGAGCGCGCCAGACCGCGGAAGGTCCAGATCAGCGCCGGCACCTCCGACGGTCAACGGTCGATCGAGACGCAGTCGAAATGATCGATCCGGTCATGTGGCCCGAGGGCCCGTACGAGTGTGCGCCAGCAGATTTCGTCGAGCAGCGTATCGAAGTCCCGTTCGAGGACGATGCGTATCCACCGACCGCTCGCTTCGAGGTTGTCGGGGCGGCGTAGATCAGGCGGAAGTGCCTGTGTGGGGGTGGCGCGGGGCGCTGCCGGTTTCTTGACAGCGCCCCGCGCCGCGGTACGTCCGTGTAGCGGGGTACCGGCAGCTCGGATGCCACGGCTGCCGCGTACCCAAACCTGGCCCCCCTGCGGTAAGTCGAGCATCGGCGGCGCATTCGATTCCGGTTCCGGATGATCGTGTGGTCGAATCTGTTGGTGAAGGATTCTGTGGTCACTGATGCCAATACGGCGGAGGGCGAGAGCCTCGCTGCCGCCGACGACGCAACCCGCGCGGCTGCCGCTCGCTTCGGGGCGGTGGTCGCTTCGATCGGTGACTCCATTCGCGACGACGACCATGTCCTCGAAACCCTCGACCGGCTCGTCGCAGCAGCATGCGAGCACATCGGGGACGTCGACCACGCCAGTGTCACCATCGACGTCGACGGCCGAAGCTTCACTGCGTGCTCGACCGACGACTCGACGATGGCTATCGACCTCGAGCAGTACGACCTCGATTCCGGGCCGTGCCTGACCGCTGCTCGCACGCCGGAAACAGTGGTCGCGGACTGCGACGTGATCGACCAGCGATGGCCGAACTTCGGGCCGACCGCCCGCGCTGCAGGTGTGCATTCGATTGTCGCCGAACCCATCTCGTCGGCGCAGGTGACGTTCGGTGCCGTCAACCTCTACAGCCGCACCGCGCATGCTTTCGACGATATCGATCGATCCCTGCTGGCGGCATTGACCGCCGCGATCGGATCCGCCGTCGGCGACTTCGCGCGGATCGGCGCCGCCCAGGACACCGTGGACGGCCTGCGTACCGCTATGGAACATCGGGCCCCGATAGAGCAGGCGAAAGGGATCCTGATGGCTCTGCATCGCATCGGACCCGACCAGGCTTTCGACATCCTGTCCACTCGGTCTCAGAACACCAATCGCCGTCTTCGTTCGATCGCCGTCGAATTCGTCGCCGCCGTCAGCGAGGTCAGTACAACGGTGACCGATACTCCGACGTGACCGACGCGCTCCGTCTCGGCCGGGGAGCTACCGCGATCGATCCCCGAAGAGCCGTTATCGCGATGTTATTCCCTAGTTATCAATTCGAGATAGACCGGTCGAGTCTTCGATATCGGACACTGGAAAACTAATTGCACAGTCAACGAGGTGACGCAGGAGTGACGGTCACGAGTCCGTCACGGCGCGAGCACCCGGGAGAGGACACGATGACCACCGCCATGCCCGACTCCTCCTTCTCGTGGACCGATACGCACGCGCCGCCGAGCGTGGTTGCCGATGCGGCGGACCGGTACGACATCGATGTGGAAGCCGTATCCGCCGACCGCAGGGTGGTGCGACTGGCGGGGGAGTTCGAGATGGAGTCCCGTACCGACATTGCCGCCGTCCTCGACCGAGCGATACGCACCGGATCGAAGGTCGATGTCGATCTCTCGGCTGTGACGTTTCTGTACTCGGGTGCGGCGAGGTCGATCGTCGACGCCGTCGATGCCTCGGAAGCATTCGGGCAGCAGATGCAGGTGGTCGGCGCGAACCGCGTCGCATGCAGAATCTTCACCGCTCTCGGCGCCGAACATCTTCTCCGAGAGAACTCCGATCGACATGCCTGACGACACGATGGTGCTGGACATGCTGCGGGTTCGCGCTGGGGGCCAGGGCGCGTTGGACGCGTAGGCGCGTGAGGGTGTCGAGGGTTGACCGCGTGGACGACGGGTACTGAGATGGTCATGATGCTGTGGACATCGCAGAAGAATGTGCACTCGTGGTGACCGACGACGCGGATCCATCACCGTTTCGCGCTGTACTCACCTCGACGGGGCGGACTCGGGTGCTGACTGTGGACGGCGAACTGGACATGTCTGTCGTGCAGGATCTGGCCACAGCCGCATTTGCCGCTGCTGCCGAGGCCGAGGGTGGTCTGGTCGTCGACCTCACCGACGCTGCTTTCCTGTCCTCCAGCGCCATCACGACCCTGGTCAAGACATCCGAGCATCTACCGCAAGGGGCGGTGATGGCGCTGGTTGCGACGCGGCCGGTCGTGCTGCGTCCGATCGAGCTCAGCGGGATAGATCGCTTCATGCAGGTCTTCCCTGATCTCGCTTCCGCGATCGCACACGTGAGCGGCCAGGACAGCGACGCGACCTGATGACCGAACGCAACGCCGATCACCGCGCCGTCGACCCCGCTCGGTGGACACACCATGGCCACGCCGACCCGTCGTCTGCGACGATACTGCGTCGACGCGTACGACGTTGGGCTGCATCGTTCGACGTCACCGAGGACCTCGTCGACGCCATCGAGCTCGCCACCTACGAAGCCCTCGCCAACGTCGTCGAGCACGCGTACACCACCTCGGACGAACCCGGAATCATGACGCTGACTGCCGTCCGCGAGGACTCGACCATCACGATCACCGTCGTCGACGCCGGGATCTGGAAACCTCCTGATCCCACGCCCCACCGCCGCCACGGACTCGATCTGGCCGCAGCCGTCAGCGACCACCTCGATCTCGACCACTCCGCAGTGGGAACCGTCGTATCGATGACGTGGGCGCTCGACTGAAAAGCTGATCAGGCCCGCTGTCGGCGGGGGTCTGCCTGGGTGAGGTGGTGATCGAGCAGCACGGTCAGGTGCTGCTCGACATCGTCGAGCGCTGTGCCACGCACATCCATCACGGCGCCTTCGATTGCTGCCAAGATCGTGTTCGCGAGGGATTCTGCGGTGGATTGCTCGATGCCGTGCTCGACCAGCGATGTTGCGACCGCGGGAGTGGTGGCGCGAGAGACTGCGGCTGCCCGATGGGCAGCCTGCGGTGAATTCGCTGCCGGACACCACGTTCTGACACTGCGCGATGAATGAAGCCAGGCCCTCGCGTGGGGTGGAGTGCGCGGCTGCGGCGGCGATCTGTGCTTCTCGGGTCGATGCTCCGTGGCGTACACGCCGCCGGGACCATCGCCGGGCGAGATCTGGTCGCCGAGATACGGTCCGGAGCAGTCGTCTCGACAGCAACGCTACCGTCGTGGGGCAGTGACTCCGACCCGTTCTCGGTAACTCGCGCGCTCCACCGGTAAGTCAGCGCCGCTCAGATCTGTGCGGGTTGCCAGTCGGGTGCGTGTTCGAGAATCACTTGCTGCAGTAGGCGAGTGGCCTTCCGAACACCTTCGGCAGCGTTGACCAACGCGTCCTCGTGCTCGATGTTCAGTGTGGCGTCGTACCCCACGGAACGCAGTGTGTAGACGAAGTCCGACCAGAACGTCGCGCCTTCGGGGTGCCCGAGTCCGAGTGTGACGTAATTCCATGCGCGCGCATGCGGATCGGTGACGTCGACGGTGTCGAGCACACCGTTGTGTGCTGCATTGTGTCGGTTGATTCGTACATCCTTGGCGTGCACATGAAAGATGCGGCTGCCCAGGCTGCGAATGACCGACGGGATGTCTGCGCCCATCCACATCAGGTGCGACGGATCGAGGTTCGCCCCGACGACGGTCGGGTCGGTTGCGTCGGCGAGTCGTTTCATCGTCGAGACGTTGTAGACGAGTTGTGAGCCGCACATTTCGACTGCAAGCCGTACGCCGTGGTCTTTCGCGAAGCGTGCCAATGAATCCCAGTAGGGAAGCGCGATCTCGTTCCATTGGTACTCGAGAATCTCGAGGTTCTCGGGGGGCCAGGAGGTGGTGATCCAGTTGGCCGACGAGTCGCCGGGCCCACCGGGTAGTCCGGACATCAGTACTACGGTGGGCACCCCGAGCAACGCGGCGGCCTCGATGGTGCGGCGGACGACGTCGTCATGGGCAGGTCCCGTGACGGGGTGGAGTTGATTGCCGTTCGCGTTGAGCGCGCTGATCGTGAGATGTCGCGCTTGGACTGCGTCGGTCAGTTTCGCGCGGGCCGCTTCGGATTCCACGAGTTCGGACAGGTTCGCGTGCGGCGCAGTCGACCAGTTGCCGGTAGCGATCTCCACTGACGACAGACCGGCCTCGGCGGCGATGTCGAGCGCTTCCTCGAACGGAAGATGGCTCAGCGAATCCGTGATCAGTCCGATCTGCATGTCAGTCTCCTGGTGTGGTGGTCAGCCAACACTAGAACGTGCTAGATCAGTTTGTAAAGACATAGTCCGTTCGTCGTAGGGCATCATGAGGGGATGAGTGATCTCGAATACCTGGCCACGTTGCTTGCTGGACTGGATGCGGAGATTGCGCGAGTCGCTGCTGCCGATTCGGGTTCCGACGAGCAGTCGTCTGCCATCGACGACGCGGTCGACGCTGTCCTGCGGTTGCGTGCGAAGGTCAAGGCCGGTTACCCCGGCAAGAAGGCCTATTACATCGCGGCGTCGACCGACCCGAATGGAATCCGGGTCGAGGGCATTTCTGCCCTGCAGGGCAAACGTGCCCACGAACTGGTCCGCGACGGCGGATGGATGCACACCGATTCCAGCACGGTGCTCGATCTTCTCGACGACGATCAGATCAGTCGGTACCGCGCCGTCGCGGGACGCGGCGTGACGCAAACATTTCGGGACGCACGTGAATACCTGTCAACAGCAACGGGTCTCGCCGACCAATAGATCTGACCGACGTCGATCTGGGCCGAAACGGTCGTGTCTCGATCAGTTCCCCAGCACGATGCCTTCTCGACGAGGGTCGGCGCCGCCGGTCCAACCGTTGTCGGTGCGCTGGAGGGCGCTGAGGCCGCTGGATTGGTCCGCCGTGGAGACCTGGTGTCCCCATTGCTCGAGTTGGCGTACGACGGGGTCGTCGGGGCCGGTGACGTTCGGGTGTTCACCGCCGTAGTTGGTGGCAGGGGAGTTCGCCGCACCGAAGTCCACCATCGAGACGGCCTGCTGGGGGTTCATTCCCCAATCGAGAACGCCGACAAGTGTCTTGACGACGAACTGAATGATGACGGATCCGCCGGGCGAACCTGCGACCAAGGCGAGGTCGCCCCGGCTGCCGTCGTCGGTCTTGTCGAAGACGAGGGTCGGCGCCATGGAACTGCGTGGGCGCTTGCCCGGTTCCACTCGGTTGGCCAACGGAGTGCCGTCGGGTGCCACGGGCTCGGCGGAGAAGTCCGTCAGCTGATTGTTCAGCAGGAAGCCGTCGACCATGTGGAACGAGCCGAACGCGGACTCGACGGTCGTCGTCATCGACGCGGCGTTTCCGTAGCTGTCGACGACGGAGATGTGGCTGGTTCCGTGTTCCTGCTCGGTGGACGACGCGAACTGCACGGGGCCGAAGTCGCCGTGCTCGGCCTTGCCCATACTGCGCGCAGGATCGATGAGAGCCGCACGCCCCGAGAGGTATTCGGGGTCGAGGAGGGCGTCGGGTGAACCACCGGGCAGCGGTACGAAATCGGGGTCGGCGACGTAGAAGTCGCGGTCTGCGTAGGCGAGCCGTTCTGCTTCGGAGATCAGATGTACGCCCTCGGCCGTCGGGACACCGCCGTCGGCATCCATGTCGGTGGGCGCGTACTGGCCGAGATCGAAGTTGGACAGAATCCCCATCGTCGACGCGACGGCTATCCCGCCGGACGACGGACCGGGCATTCCGCAGATGTCGTGGTCTCGGTATTCGGTGCAGACGGCGGTTCTGGTCTTCGGCTCGTAGGCGGCTAGGTCCCCCGTGGTCAGCAGGCCCGGTGTGCGGCCGGCGGAGGTGTCCGCGGTGGCGTCGACGATGGCTTGTGCGATGTCACCGGTGTAGAAGGCGTCGGCGCCGCCTGATGCGATGGCGGACAACGTCTTCGACATCCCGGGATTGGTCAGTACCGTTCCCTCGGCCTTCGGGGACGCGTCCGGATTCAGGAAGTACTCTTTCGACGACGGGTCGAGCGCGAGCTTCGGCGCGGAATCGGCAATGGACTGTGCCATTCGCGGGCTGATCTCGAAGCCGTTGTCCGCGAGCGCGACTGCCGGATCGAAGAGCTCCGCCCAGTCCTGCTTTCCGTGGTCGGCGTGGGCTTGCTCGAGCATACGCATGACGCCCGGCACGCCGATCGATCTGCCGCTGGACCGTGCGTCGGGCTGGGGCACCGTCCGGTTCACGTCGTCGATGTACCGCAGGTAGTCACCGGTGGCTGCCGCGGGTGCGACCTCACGTCCGTCGTACGCCTGTATGTCGCCCGACGCCGCGTCGTAGTAGAGGAGGAACGCGCCTCCGCCGATTCCCGACGATTGTGGTTCCACCAGACCGAGGACGGTCTGCGCGGCGATCAATGCGTCGGCGGCGGTTCCGCCGTCCGCCAGCACCTCGCACGCAGCGTCGGTGGAGATCGGATTGGCCGTCGACACAGCGAAGTCCGTGGTGTCGACCGGTTCCATCCCGGAGCGATACCCGGTGGCAATCTCCGGATTGGTACCGATGTCACCGCCGGCCGACGGCGCCGCGTCCACCGTCGTCACCGAGTCCGACGCGGGCAACGTGCAGGGCTCGGGCGCGGAGGCGTCGTCCTGTGACGTGGTGCAGGCGGTGATGGGAATCAGCACCAGAGCGCAGGCCGCAATGGTCAGTTTCTTCGCACCGAACTCCGAGACACCCATTGCCCGACGCTACCTCACGGTGTGGTGGTGACGCGTCGCTTCAGGCGTGATCGGCCCGGCTCACGCCGTTGCAGGGGCTCCTGCGATGCGGTCCGCGGCACCCCGCAGGGCGCTGGAGATCGCGTACATCGCGGGTGTGTACTGGCGGCGGGCAAGCGACGCGATGTAGATGACGCGTGTCGGAACGTTGTCCTGTGCGCGGAAGCGAACGGTCTGTACATCCGGGCGATGGTGTACCACTGCAAGTCTGGGAACCATTGCAATGCCGACTCCGGCGGCGACCATGGCTTCGATCTCCTGATAATCGTGGGCCTCGTACACCACTTCCGGCTCGAATCCTGCTGCGCGGCAACTGCGGAACAACACTTCGGCGGCCGGGTGGTCGCTGCTTCGGATGATCCACCTCGACTTCTCGAGGTCGGACAGGGCAACTTCCCTGTCTGCGTGAGTGTCGGTGATCGGGCGGAGCAGGAGGGTCTCGTCCTCCATCAACGATTCGAGCGACAGCGACCTCTCGGCTTCCTCCGTCCATGCGTAGCTCCACAGCAGGGCCAGATCCACTTCGCTGGAGTGAAGCATGTCCAGCAGCTGAGGGCGTACCGCCGACCTGACGCGGACGTCGACCCCCGGCCATCGTGCGTGGTAGTCCTTCAGTGCGTCCGAGAGCAGTGATGCGCTGACGGTGGGGAACGAGCCGAGTCTCACCGATCCACGCGTCAATCCGCGGATTGCTTCGAGATCGCCGCTTGCCGCCCGCATCTCACGGCGGAACAGTCTGGCCCTGCTCGTGAGGATCTCTCCTGCTTCCGTCAACTGCACGCCGCGGGGGAGCCGCGTCAGGACCGGCTGCTTGATGCTGTGTTCGAGCTTGGCGATGCGTTGGGACGCAGCGGACGGGGTCATGTTCGCGCGTTCGGCGCCTGCGGTCAGCGAACCCGCCTCGGCAATGTCGAGCAGGAGGAACAAGGTCACCACGTCGAAGGAGTGCTGCACAGCCGGTCTGCTTTCAGTTGAGCTAAACGAGTTGGTAGCAGAACGATATTGTTCTGAACGGCACAGGTCAATAATGTGACGTGGACAACGTTCAAGCGCTGAATGTAACCAAGGATCGACCCAGCCACCGAAAGACCTCCCATGACCTCCATCGAGTTACTGCCACTCGTCGCCCTGGTCGCGATGTTCGTGATTGCAACCTTCTTCCCGATCAACATCGGAATCATCGGCTTCATCGGCGCGTTCGCCGTCGGGTACTTCGCGCTCGGATACGACGACAAAGAGATCCTCACGGCCTTCCCGAGTTCGATCGTCCTGACCATCGTCGGCGTCACCTACTTCTTCGGAATGGCGAAGAAGAACGGCACTATCGACCTACTGGTGAACAGCTGTATCCGGGCCGTTCACGGCCGAGTGACGGTGGTGCCGTGGGTGTTCTTCTTCGCCGCATCGGTACTCACCGCGTTGGGGACGTTCAGCCCGGCGGCCGTCGCGTTGATCACGCCCGCCGCGATGGGATTCGCCGCTCGCACCAGGATGAGCCCTCTGGTCATGGGCATCATGGCCATCAACGGCGCTCACGCAGGCGCCTTCTCACCGATCTCCGTGTCGGGTGTGCTGGTCCGCGACATCGTCGAATCCAACGGGCTGTCCATCAACCCGTGGACCCTCTTCTTCGCCAGCTACGGCATCAACCTGCTGCTCTCGGTCCTGACCGTCGTCGGCTACGCCACGTTGGCGCGTGTCCGCGGTCTCGAGTACACCGCCACCGGCACCAGCGAACCCGAGCCCACCAGCGGGTCGCGTGACGGCTCACCTCGTATGACTCCCCGGACCGGCGGCGACGGGGGTGCGGGAGTTCCGGCCGGCGGTGGTCGTCAGGCCACGCAGGTTCTCGCCAGGCCAGGCGGCACCGCAGTGCTCGGCGCGCCCGAGCCCGTCACGGCAGTGCAGAAGCTGACGTTGTTCCTCATCGGCGCGCTTCTCGTTCTCGTCCTGGTCCTGCATCTGCCGATCAGCTTCATCGCGATCGGCGCGGGCGCCGTCCTGGCCTTCACCGACTTGAAGAAGCAGAGCGAGGCGATCGCGGACATAAGCTGGTCGACGGTCCTGCTGGTCGCAGGCATGGTCACCTACATCTCGATCCTCGAAGAGGTCGGCACCATCGATCACCTGGCCGAGATGGCAATCACGATCGGCGCACCGATCGTCGTCGCGATCGTTCTCTGTTACGTCATCGGCGTCACCTCGGCATTCGCGTCGTCGACGGCGCTGCTGGCCGCGATCATCCCGCTCGCGATGCCGCTGCTCGGGACCGGAGCGCTGCCCGTCGTCGGAGTGGTGGCTGCCCTCGCGATCTCGGCGACCGTCGTCGACGTCTCCCCGTTCTCCACCAACGGCGCACTGGTGCTGGCCAACGCTCAGAACATCGAGAGACCGCGTTTCTACCGCCAGCTTCTCCTCAATGCAGGCATCGTCGTCGCCATCGCACCTGCGCTGTGCTGGCTGATCCTCGTCGTCGTGCCGGAGATGCTCTGATCGCGTTAAGTTCTCCTGAACCTCACGAACATATTTCGTAATTGTCCTTGACGCGCTGAGAACGCACGCTGGGATCAAGCTTCAGAACATGATCGAAAGGCACACCGGATGTTCACTCTTCGAGGAACCTGGATGCGCGGCGGCACCAGCAAGTGCTGGCTGTTCAATGCCGTGGACATCGACCCCTACATCGCCGACGCCGGGGGACTGGACGCGATCCTGACCGCAGCCTTCGGGTCGGGAGATCCCCGCCAACTCGACGGCGTGGGCGGGGGAAGCTCGACGACGTCCAAAGCAGCGATCGTGCGACGCTCGGCCACCCCCGGCATCGACGTCGACTACCTGTTCGCGCAGGTCGCCGTCGAGAATCGAACCGTCGAATGGGGAAGCAACTGCGGCAACTGCGCCACCGCGATCGGTCTCTACGCGGTGCAGGCGGGACTGGTTCCCGTAGGCAACACGGTCACCGTCGTCCGGATGCGCAACGAGAACACCGGTGCCATTCTCGCCGCGGACATCGCGACACCCGGCGGCCGAGTCCCCACCGAGGGCGACGCCGCAGTGCCCGGCACCACCGCACTCGGCGTCCCCGTCGGGCTGACCTTCACCGATCTTGCTGCCGATCGAGTCTCGCTTCTGCCGACGGGTGAAGCCGTCGACAGGATCGAACTGGACGGGAAGGAGTACCGGGGCACCCTCGTTCGAGCGGGCGCCCCGGCGGCTCTCTTCGACGCCTCGGACCTGGGACTCGGCGCGTCCGAACCCAACGACGTTCTCGCCCTGCATCTGCCGGTTCTCGTAGCACTGCGCAGACAAGCAGCGCTTCGCATGGGACTCAGTGCACCCGACGAGCCGATCACCCACGCGATCCCCAAGGTGGGGGTCGTCGGACCGCCGCGGGACTACCGCACAACCGCCGGTGTCGACGTCGACGCGGCCGACTACGACATCTCCGTCCGCATGCTGTCGATGATGGCGCCCCATCCGGCCATCGGTCTGACGTCCGCTGTCGCCGTTGCCGCCGCAGCCACCGTCTCCGGTGGGGTGGTCGCCACCAATGCCCGTATCGGATGGCCGGGTTCCATCCGAATCGGCACCGCCGCGGGGGTTCTCGACGTCGATATCGCCCTGGACTCGGCCGGACTGCTGCACTCGGTCACGCTGCGTAGGGCGGTTCGCCGCATCGCCACCGCCGAACTGTTCGTGGCCGTACCGTCGCCGATCCTGGCCTCGGTCGGTAGCTGAACGCTACTGCCTTACAGCGACGACGGCTTCCAGCTCGACCAGAGCATTCTTCGGCAGCACATGCGTCGGCAACGTCGTTCGAGCGTGACGACCCGCAGGGCCCAACACGTCGATCAGAAGTCCCGACGCGGATTCGGCAGCGGCCGGTTGGTCCGTGAAGTCCGGTCCGCTGGCGATCCAGACGTTCAGTTTGAGAACCTGCGTCACGTTCTCGAGTCCGACGGCCTGGTCGATTCTGGCCAGCAGATTGAGAGCGGCGACCTCGGCGGCGGCCGCGGCGTCCTCGGTGGTGGCGTCCACCCCTGCCTTGCCGCTGAGGACCTCTCCGCTCGGGGTCCGCGAGATCTGTCCCGACAGGTACAGCACGTCGCGGTGCTGCGTCCAGGCGTCGTACGAGTACGCCGGGGCGCCGAGCTCGGGCAAGCTCAGGTTCCGTTCTGCGAGACGCTGCCGGGGATCGATGGTGCTGGTGTCGGTCATGCCGTGGTCCTGTCGCGTCGAGTGAGGTTGTAGGTTCGGCTCCGGCCGATGAACCAGAGATCTTCGGTTCCGATTGCCACATCTCCGTACCGCCAGGGGATCTCGGCGGCGCCGTACGATCCGACGTCCAAGGCGTGCTTGTACCCGGGACGCAGCTCGTTGGCGAAGGACTCCTGTTTGCCCATGAGATGGCCGACGTTGCGGCGACGATAGATGGTGTCGAAATCGGTGTCCTCGCCCAGCATTCCGATCTCGATCATGCGGGGGAGGTGCGGGGCCAGGAACTGCAGTGTTCCTTCGTGTACGTCCTCGCAGACGACGCCGGGACGAAGTTGACCGATGATGCCCTCCCGCACGACGGTGAAGAAGAACTCGTACGCCTCCTTGGCTGCAGGAGTGCGGGGCAGCGAACGCGCCATGTCGGACGTCGCGACGACGACGCCGTCGATGGTCACCTGCACACCGGCGTCGAGCTGAATGCACGTGGTGTCCCCGTTGATCGGGAAGTCGACGGGTGGGCCAGGGAACAGCATGCGGTTCGACGAGTGCAGGTTGGTGAAATACGGCTCGACGACGAACCCGATGGCATTCTCGGTCGTGAACTTGTCGATGAAGTCGACGTAGCGGCCGTAGATGTCCAGTTCGGTGAACTCGTTGCCTGCGTCGATTTCCTGTTCGGCCCAGGCCAGCGCCTCCTCGATCGCGTACACGCTCGTCCTGGCCGCGATGACCTGGAACGGTAGGTCTTCGTGATCGCGGATGTCGCGCCAGTGCGCCAGATCGATCGACGCGGAGACCGGATTCAACCCGGCGGCCACGAGCTGTCCGGCGATCCCGACGGACATGAATTCTTCCTCGATACCGATCCGCTTCCCGGGCACCAGTGCCGCGACGGCCTCGGCGAGAGAGGCATAGTGGCCGACCGCGTCGCCGTACTCGCTTCCGTCGGCGGTGGTGATCACGAACACCCGGTCGCTCCCCGGTGACCACACTGCGATGTCACCG
Organism: Rhodococcus sp. 14-2470-1a; assembly: GCF_002259425.1. Lineage (NCBI taxonomy): Bacteria > Bacillati > Actinomycetota > Actinomycetes > Mycobacteriales > Nocardiaceae > Rhodococcus > Rhodococcus sp. 14-2470-1a. The sequence goes on along the minus strand of NZ_NPFZ01000010.1, from coordinate 56,421 downwards.
CGTGCCGACCTGCCGGTGATCTCGGAGAAGTTCGGCGGCGCGAGCACGACCAGACCGTCGACACTGCGTTCGGCGGCAATGGATTCCAAGCCCCTGAAACGAGTGTCCGCGGCACCGAAATCCTCGGTCAGACCCTGCAGGTGCGGCACGTCGGAAATCAGCGCGGTGGCGACGTCGGCCCCACGTCGACGCCAGTCGGTGAACCGATCGACGATCTCCGACGTCGAGATCGCGTGAACACGAACAGGACTCGGAGCGAGAGGTTCGGTGGTGACCGTCAGGCTGTCCGAGAGCGTCAACTGGTGGCTGTAGACCACGTCGGCGTCGAGATGCACGGCGTCGTCGTCGGCAAGGTTCTTCACCAGGGAGGTAAGACTCTGCGCGACGGTGACATCGGCGATGGGACGTGGATCGATGGTGACCCACGGTGCGTAGAAGCGGATGCGCTCGGGGGCGACGCCGGCCGAGAGGACGTTGCCCTGTTCCTGCTGGCGGACGAGGAGGATGGCGTCCTCACCGTCGCGGGATGCGATCAGTGGCGTGACGAGCGGATGGGAGTCCAACCGAATGGCCGAGAACAGCAGACTCTTCCGGGGGTGCAGGCCGAACTCGTCGGCCAGCGTGTCGAGATGTGCGGATAGACGCAACATGAATACTCCTGTCGTTGAAAACTAGTCGAGGTCAGCTGATTCCGGCAGTGACCCCGATGTGCGACTCGACTTCGGTGACGTAGTCGGCGAACGTGGGTGAATAGCGGTGCTCTTTGTCGCGGGGGCGGGGCAAGTCGATCGTGATGTCGGCGATGATCCGGCCCGGGCGGTCTCCGACGACCACGACGCGGTCACCCAGCCAGACGGCCTCGGAGATGCTGTGGGTGACGAAGACGACGCTGCATCCCGTCTTCTGCCAGATGCGCTGGATCTCGAAGTTCATGGTGTCGCGGGTCATCGCGTCGAGTGCACCGAACGGTTCGTCCATCAAGAGCAGCTCCGGGTCCGACACCAAAGCCCGACAGATGGCGACTCGCTGCTGCATACCGCCCGACAACTCGTAGGAGTAGCGCTTGGCTTTGTCCTTCAGCCCCACCATGTCCAGGAGTTCGAGTGCCCTGGCCTTCGATGCGTTGTCGCGAGTGCCTCTGAACTCCAGCGGCAGCAGGACATTGTCGAGGTTGTTGCGCCACGGCAGCAGGACCGGGCTCTGGAAGACCATGCCGATCTCTTCGACACCCGCGGCGATCGGATCGCCCTTGATGAGCACCTCGCCCTTCGTCGCCGCCTGGAGCCCGGAGATGGTTTTCAGAAGGGTCGTCTTGCCGCTGCCGGACTGGCCGACGATCGAGACGAACTGGCCGTGCTCGACGTCGAAGTTCACGCCGTCGAGGACCGCGTTGGTGTCTCCGTCGCGCGATCGGAACGAGACCCCTACATTGTTGACTTCAACTGCCTTGTTCATTGTTCTCTCCCGGTCAGGTAGGCGGTCATGGTGCGGAGATCTCGTCGGAAGTGGGTAGTGGGTCGATGTAGTCGTTGCTGTAGACCTGTGCGGGCGTCAGCGTCGAGTTCGGATCGAGACCGAGAAACTCTCGGGAGACGTCGATCATCTGTTGGACGCCGTCGTCGGTCATGAGGCCGAAGGGCTCCGACTCCTCGCCGAGGCGATTGTTCAGCGCGCACTGTTCGTCCAGGGCAAGAACGACGGTGCTGGTCTCGTACCCCTGCACCTCCTTGTGGAACGAGTCGGCAGCGCCCTCCGGGTTCTCGCAGGACCACAGGTATGCCTTCTGCAGCGCCCGGTTGAACTTGACGACGCGCTCCGGGTTGTTCTGCAGTTGCTCGTTGGAGAAGACGATTCCGTTGCCGTACAGATCGATGCCGAGGTCGGACCACTTCAACACCACCGGCTCCTTGCCGAGGGCATCGATAGCCGGACCGTCGGATACCGAGAGAGCCAAATTGGCGTCCCACTGGCCCGAGACGAGCCCGGGAATCTTGGCGCTGCTGGCCGCGTGGATCACGTTCACGTCGTCGGCGGAGAGGCCCAACTTGCTCAGAGCGTACGGCCACATGGCTGTCATCGCGCCTGCACCCTCGGTTGCAATGGTTCTGCCCGGCAGGTCTTCCCAACTGTGGATGTCGCCGTCGGACAAGGCAACCACCGCATAGGCCGACCGGGCCTGCAGCAGGTCCACCTGCGTCACCTGAGCGCCGCGACCCTGGTTGAGGACGGTGACACCGAAATCGGCCCACCCGGCGTCGACCTTGCCGGTATCCACGGCGGCGACGGTGTTACCCGACCCGGATCCGGGCATCACGGTGACGTCGAGGCCTTCCTCCTCGAAGAATCCACGATCAACGGCCGCGAAGAAGGGTGCGTGCTTGGGCAGGTACCCGACGTCGACCATCAGCGACATCTTCTCGCCGGATCCTGTTGCGCTACAGGCGGTCAACGGTGCGACGAGGGCGGCGGCGATCATCAACGCCGCAGTGCGTGTCCTACGCATTCTGGTCTCCAGTTCGATCGGTCATTTCGCGTGGGACTTCCAGGGCATGAGCTTCTTGCCGGCGAAGTCGACGACGAAGAACAGAACCAACGCGATGGCGGCGAGTACGAAGAACGCCGCGAACATGGCGGCCAGATCCACCTGACTGTTGGCGAGCATGATCACGTATCCGAGGCCCTTCGACCCGGCGATGAACTCACCGACGACGGCGCCGCCCACAGCAAGGGAGATCGAGATCTTGGCACCGGAGAAGATCGACGGAAGTGCGTAGATGAACTCGATTTTCGTCAGACGCTTCCATGTCGACGCCTTGTTGATCCGCGCCAGTTCCTTCAGCTCGTGCGGAACGGTGCTGAGACCGTCGAACGTGTTGATGACCAGTGGGAAGAATGCAATTGCCATGGCGACGAACGCTTTCGACTCGAAGCCGAAGCCGAACCACACGATGAACAGAGGTGCCAGGGCGACCTTGGGAATCGTGTCGATCGTGACGAGGGCCGGATAGAGAAACGTGCGGATCGTCGGTGAATAGTGCAGCAGGCCCCCGCACACGATGCCGAGCAACGTGCCGCCGACGAATCCAGCCAGCGCCTCGCCGATCGTCACCCAGGCGTTCGTCGCGAAATAGTCGAAGCGGGAGAACAGTTCGGCGAACGCCGCGACGGGTCCGACCAGAATGTATTCAGGAGGTCGGGTTATCGCCACTGCCAGTTCCCACAGGCCCAACAGCCCGAGGATGCCGACGACGGCTTTGGTGCCGGTGACGAGCGAGTCGCGACGAGGCCACGGCCTGCGGGTCGGTACTCGAACCGGCGGTGCGGCAGGAGTCGGAACGCCTGCGGGCGCTGCGCTTGTCTGTATTTCGGATGCTGTCATGGCCATTCATCCTTCGGTGAGGGATCGAATTCAGGGCTGGATCGTTGTGACCGAACGACGACTGGGGTTGCCGACACGGTGCGGGCTCGACGAGGACTGGTGGGCGCAGGCATTCCGGCGTGCCTGCACCGCTCGGTGGTGCATCTGCTCCCGATTGCGCGATCGGCAGCGACTACTTCGTCTGCATGAACAGGGTTTCACTTTTTGGTGAACTAGGCGAACCGTACAACGTGATCGTCGACACGTCCATAGATCGCCGGCAGACAATGTCCACGCGCTGACCGGTGGAGACAGCTGTTCGTGCCGCTCTACCGGCGTCGATGCCCCAGTTGAATCGACGGATGCCAAAAAGAATGGGCGTGTACCGGCCTTCCGGCCCCGCGATCGACGTCTTCGTCCACCGGATCGGCCTGTACCGTGGTTCACTGTCTGGTGTAAGTCGCCGAACAGGCGTAGGGAACGAGTGGAGACAGCCAGGGGGTTCGACACGATGTCGACAGCGTCCGAGGTTCAGGGCCGCCGAGGTGCACGCGGCGGGGATGTTCGGGGCAACATCTTGACGGAGGCCATGGCGGAGTTCGCGGCCAAGGGCTTCACCGGCGCCCGAATGGACGACATCGCGCTACGGACGAAGACGACGAAGAAGATGATCTACTACTACTTCGGCGACAAGAAAGGTCTCTATCGATCGGTGCTCGAGAGCGCGATCGTCAACATTCGCGCCGAGGAGCAGCGGGTTCACGTCGACGAACTCGATCCCGTGGACGCACTCCGGCGCGTCGTCGAGCTGACCTTCGACTACCACGAGCGGAACCCCGACTTCGTCCGTCTGATGGCGAGCGAGAACACGCTCAAAGCCTTCTACCTGGGACAATCCGGGGAGCGCAGCGAACTCGCCGGCCCGGCACTGGATCTACTGTCCGACATCCTCCACCGCGGCCGTGAGGCGAAAGTCTTCAAAGACGGTATCGACGCCGTCGACCTCCACTTCACCATCACCAGCTTCAGCTTCTTCCGCGTCTCCAACCAGTACACCTTCGACTGGCTGTTCCAGTTCGACCCCGTCGCGCCCGAGAACCGGGAGCGTCTTCGAAAAATGCTCACCGACATGGTCATCGGATACGTGACGGTCGGCTGACGCTGCACAGAGTGTGGTCTGGAGACACGAATTGCCCGATACTTCGTCGATTCGGCGCTAATCCGCGAATTCGTGAAGTATCGGGCAATTCGTAGCACTCGGTCGTAGTGGCGCCCTAGCTGTGACTCGAGCTGCTCGACTGTGTCGCGGGCTGCAGTTGTTCGTGAACTGCCGAGGAGCGCGCGGTGACGGGTTGCGGCTGGTGTTCGAGGACTTCCATGTCGAAGTCGTTCTCGGTGTCGCCCTCGGGAGGGGGAAGTACTTCGCCGGCGAAGACGCGGCGGGCGCGGTCGACGTCGAGTTCATGGTTCCATTTGGCGACGAACAGGGTGGCGACGGCGTTGCCGATGAAATTGACCAGTGCGCGGCATTCGGACATGAACTTGTCGATGCCGAAGATGAGCATGATGCCTGCGGCGGGGATGGTGCCCAGTGTGCTCAATGTCGCTGTCAGGGCGATGAATCCGCCGCCGGCCACTCCTGCCGCTCCCTTGGAGGTGAGAAGCATGACGCCGAGGAGTCCGAGCTGCTGGGCGATCGTCAGGTCGGTGTTGGTGGCCTGCGCGATGTAGAGCGCAGCGAGGGAGAGATAGATCGCGGCGCCGTCGAGGTTGAAGCTGTAGCCGGTGGGGACGACGAGGCCGACGGTGGTCTTCTTGACGCCTGCGTATTCGAGTTTGCGCATCAACCCCGGCAAAGCGGGTTCGGCGGTTGATGTGCCGAGGATCAGCAGGAGTTCTTCTTTGAAGAAGCCCAACATTCGGAAGATGTTGAGCCGCAGGTACGCCATGACCGACCCGAGTACGACGATGACGAACAGTGCCGAGGTGGCGTAGAACAGAAGGATGAGGCTGCCGAGGCTGGTGAGCGTGGACACGCCGTACTTGCCGATGGCGAATGCCATGGCTCCGAAGGCTCCCAGTGGGGCGAGCTTCATGATGAAGCTCAGGACCTTGAACACGACCGCAGTGAGTCGCTCGACGGCATCTCGGATCGGATCCGAGATCTGGCCCACCGCATTGATAGCGACGCCGAAGATGACGGCAAGGAAGATGACCTGAAGGATGTCGCCCTCGACGAAGGGGCCGACGACACTGTCCGGGACGAGGTGGGTGATGAATTCCCACCATTCCTTCTCCTCGCCTGCCTTGATGAAACTGTTTGCCGAGTCGGTGGTTTCGAGGGATGCTGCGTCCGCGTTGACCCCGTCACCCAGTCGGAAGATGTTGATGGCCACCAAGCCGGTGAGCATCGCGATGATGGTGCCGACTTGGAAATAGGTCAGAGCCTTGATGCCGGTCAGGCCGACCTTCTTGAGGTCTGCGACCGAGGCGATGCCGCCGACGATGGTCAGGAACACGATCGGCCCGATGAGCATCTTCATCGCGGTGATGAAGGTGGTTCCGATCGGTTCCATCGCTTCGCCGGTGCTAGGCCAGAGCCATCCGACACCGATGCCGGCGACGATGGCGACGATGACCCAGAAGTAGAGCTGTTTGTACCAGGGTTTCTTCACCGTGGTCGGTTGGTAACTCGCTGTGCTGCTTGTTGTTCCCATGAGATTCACCTCGGGTGAGAGTTCGCATTTTTCTTCGTTGGTGGTCGAGAGTTACCGACCGACGTGGGTGACGCGGTGGATCAGGCGGGTGTCAGGGCGTTCTGCAGTGCATGGACGATGGCCTCGGTGACCTCGTGGGTGTCCGAGGTACCGCCGATGTCGCGCGTCAGTGCGCCGCCACCGGTCGCCCTTTCGATCGCAGCTTCGACGCGGCGTGCCTCCTCGTGCAGCCCGAAGTGATCGAGCATCAACGCTGCGCTGGCGATGGCGCCGATCGGGTTACTGATCCCCTTGCCTGCGATGTCGGGGGCCGAGCCGTGAACGGGTTCGAACATGCTCGGGAAGCGGCGCTCGGGATTGAGGTTCGCGCTCGCGGCGACGCCGAGACTTCCCGCGAGAGCCGACCCGAGGTCGGAGAGGATGTCGGCGTTGAGGTTGGAGGCCACGACGACGGACAGGTCCTCCGGATGCAGGATGAACTTTGCGCTCATGGCGTCGACGAGCACGCTTTCGGTCGTGACGTCCGGGTAGTCGAGTGCGACGCGCTTGAAGACGTCGTCCCACAGCACCATTCCGTACTGCTGAGCGTTGGATTTGGTGACGCTGGAGACTTTCTTCACGGTACGTGTGCGGGCGAGGTCGAACGCGAAGCGCATGATGCGCTCGCATCCCTTCTCGGTGAACAGCGCGGTCTGCAGTGCGACTTCGTTCCCGGGTCCGCGGCCGCTCAGGTTGCGCCCTCCGAGGCCTGCGTACTCGCCTTCACTGTTCTCGCGGACGACGACCCAGTCGAGTTCGGTGTCGTCGGCCTTCCGAAGCGGCGACTGGACGCCGGGGAGGAACTTCACCGGGCGAACGTTGGCCCATTGGTCGAAGTTCTGCGTGATGTTGAGCCGCAGACCCCACAGGCTGATGTGATCCGGAACGTTTTCCCAGCCGACAGCACCGAAGTAGATGGCGTCGTAGCCCTTCAGAGTGTCCAGTCCGTCGTCGGCCATCATCTTGCCTGTTTCGGCGTAGTAGCCGCAGCCCCAGGGGAACTCGTCCCACTGGAAGGCGAACTTGCCGCCGGACTGCGCGGCCAGAACGTCCAACACGCGCCGGCCCGCCTCGACCACCTCGCGACCGACACCGTCGGCCGGGATGGACGCGATCTTGTACGTGGTGGGTTCGATTGCCATGAGTTCCTCCGTTGTTGTGCAGGTCACATTCTGTCTTGAACCATTAAGGGGTGACAGGGCAATCGGCGTCCAAGACCAAAAGCCGATCCGGCTTATCGGTTTTTCCTAATCGAGTCGGATTTTCGCAGGTAGAGTGCGTGCTCGGGCACCGGCTTCACGGAGCGTCATCACACCCGAGGAGGTTCGACGGATGGACGCGCGGCATCTGAGGTACTTTCTGGCCGTCGTCGACGAAGGGGGCATCAACCGGGCAGCCGAGGCGCTTCTCATTGCGCAGCCGTCTCTGTCTCAGTCGATCGCATCGTTGGAGCGGGAGCTGGGTGTTCCGCTTTTCCACCGCATCGGACGACGCTTGGTCCTGAGCGATGCGGGCGAGACCTTGATCGGCCCCGCGCGGGTGGTGCTGCGAGACCTCGACGACGCGGCCGCCTCGGTCGAGGAGTTGAAGGGTTTGCGTCGTGGACGTGTAGATCTGATCACGATGCCCTCACCGGGTATCGAGCCGTTGACGACCATCCTGACTCGGTTCAGCACGTCGTATCCGTCCGTCACCGTGAACGCCGAGGCTGCCTTCACCCCGGACGAGGTTTTGCACGCAGTGCGAACCGGCGCGTGCGAAGTGGGAATTCTGGGTTCGCCCAGTGACGTCCGTGCCCCCGAGCTGGAGGTCGTGGCACTGGAAAGCCAACCGTTGATCCTCATCTCGGGCGCCGGCGCGAGCACGCCGGACGGCCCGGTCATAGAACGGTCCGAACTGTCCGGACTGAGACTGATCGTGTCCCAGCACGGTTCGTTGATGCGGACACTCGTCGACGAGGTTCTCGCGAGTGGCGTCGACGCCACCATCGCCGCCGAGGTTGCACATCGAACGTCGATCCTGCCGATGGTGCTCAGTGGATTCGGTCAGGCGGTCATGCCGTCGTCGTGGGCGCCGTCGGCGCGGCAGGCGGGCGCCAGAATTCACCGGATCGTCCCGGAGTCGTACCTGCACGTTGCCGCCGTCTGCCGGAAAACCCACCTCACACCGCCCGCGCAGAAACTGATGGACGAAGCGCGATTGTATGCAACAGGGCAGCCGGCGGTCTGGGATCTCGATTGAGACAACGACGGGTACGGACATGGAGACTGCGACGTATCGAACACGGTGCCCTGCGGCGTGGGAAGAGGCAGACGCTTCGGCGCAGGCGCAGTATGGACCAGTCCGATGACGGGTGATCCCGATCGATCGTGATCACGGCTCACAGGAGGCGAGCATGCCGGACACTGTTCCCGGGACACACGAGGCAGAACCGCACAGAGACATCGGTGGGCGCCTGAACTGGCTGCGTGCCGGAGTTCTGGGAGCCAACGACGGCATCGTGTCGACCGCCGGACTCGTCGTGGGTGTCGCGGCTGCCACCGTCGAGCGTGGGCCTGTGCTCACCGCGGGCGTTGCGGGTCTGGTCGCCGGCGCGGTGTCGATGGCGCTCGGTGAGTACGTTTCCGTGAGCACGCAACGCGACACCGAGCGATCGCTGCTGGACAAGGAACGCCGTGAGCTCGAGGACGAGCCCGAGCAAGAACTGGCAGAGCTCGCCGCCCTGTACGAGGCCAAAGGGCTGTCGCCGGCGACAGCCATGACCGTCGCCGAGGAATTGACCGCAAGTGACCCCTTCGCAGCGCACGTCGACGCAGAACTGGGAATCGATCCGGACGCTCTGACCAACCCGTGGCAGGCGGCGGCGTCGTCCGCGGTGGCGTTCGTCAGTGGAGCGCTTCTCCCGCTGCTTGCCATCGTTCTGCTACCGGCGTCGGTTCGTATCCCGGTGACCTTCGTCGTCGTCCTGATTGCACTGGCCGCGACGGGAACGATCAGTGCGCGGCTCGGGGATTCACCTGCTCGACCGGCAGTGACGCGGATCGTGCTCGGGGGTGCGCTGGCCATGGTCGTCACCTACGGCATCGGTCAACTCGCGGGCGTCGCAGGGATCTGACGTACCGGTCTCGAACAGTGACACCTGCATCGGTGTCGCCGGCGACGGTTGCCGGTCCCATCGACGGGTAACCAGTTCTCCCGACGAAAGGACACCGATGGCAGACCAGTTCACCAAACAGGACCCGACCACGTCGTTCCCGATGCCGGAGCGAGCGGACCAGGACGAGATAGAGCACCCCGGCCTGACTGCGGATCTGGTGTCGGCACCGGACCACGGTGAAGCCTCGTACCGCGGTGCCGGACGTCTGGACGGACGTAAGGCTCTCGTGACCGGAGGTGACTCCGGCATCGGCCGCGCGGTCGCCCTGGCGTTCGCACGCGAAGGCGCCGACGTGGTGATCGGCCACCTGCCCGCCGAGGCCGCCGATGCGCAGGTGACGGTGGATCTGATCGAGTCGGCAGGACGATCCGGCGTTGCAGTCGCCTGCGATCTCACCGACGAGTCGGAATGCATCCGATTGGTCGATTCCGCGGTCGACGCACTCGGTGGCCTGGACATCGTCGTCAACAACGCGGCGTTCCAGATGGCCAGGATGGGCGGGATCGCCGAGATCAGCTCCGAGCAGTTCGACCGTGTGCTCAAGACCAATCTGTACGCGCTGTTCTGGATCAGCAAACGTGCCGTCGAGATCATGACCGCCGGAGCGACCATCATCAACACCACCTCGATCCAGGCGTCGAACCCGTCTCCGGAGCTGCTCGACTACGCGACCACCAAGGCTGGAATCGTCGCCTTCACGAAGGGCTTGTCCGGTGACCTCGCGTCGCGGGGAATCCGCGTCAACGCCGTTGCACCCGGACCCATCTGGACTCCGCTGATACCGGCGACGATGCCGGCGGGCAAGTACGAACAGTTCGGTGAGACGGTTCCGCTCGGCAGGCCGGGACAGCCGGCCGAGCTTGCTCCCGCCTACGTGTTCCTCGCGTCGAACGAGTCGAGCTACATCACCGGCGAGACCATTGCCGTCACCGGCGGAACACCGTTCAACTGAGCCGATCAGAATTTCGTCGGCGGCCGGTCCGGGGTGACGGGCTGGGCCGAGTCCGGTCGAGGAATGCGCCGGTAGGGCCGCTGTGGTGGTCCGATGCGGTGCATACGGCGCGGCGGCTGCTCGGTCTCGTCGATCTTCTCCACTGCCGGGGGTTCCGGGGGCTGTGGTGTCGGTGCCGGTGCCGGTGGTGTCGGTGCCGGCCCGATGTCGAACGAGGCACCGGCCAGGGCCCGTTCCTTCGATGTGGTGGCACCCCAGATGCCGTGCGGCTCGGCGGCTTCCAGTGCGTAGTCCCTGCAGGTGCGCATCACCGGGCAGTCGGTGCAGATGGCTTTGGCCCGAGCTTCCATGGCCGCGAGCGATCTACCCCGCGCGCTGGTCGGCGGGTAGAACAGCACAGGGTCCTCGTATCTGCACGACCCACGCAGCTGCCAATCCCACTGCTCGGCGACGGGCTGAGGCAGGCTCGGCGGCAACGAACGGTAGCGCGTGACGGCGGAATGCGGATCGAGCGACATCGTTCTCCTTCACACCGCCGCGTGCTGCGCGAGCGTCTTGTACAGGCCTGCGACGTGCGCGGCCGTGTCGTGTACCAGTTCCCCTGTCCGCGAGGACATGTCCGCGAGGGTGGACGGACCCGCCGCGATGGAGAAGGCCGCGGCGATCCCCGCGTCGCGTATCTCCTCGGGCGTCAGGACGACCCGTCCGGCGATGACGACGACGGGGCAGGTGGGAGGCGCGGCCCGTCGCACACCGGCAACGACCTTGCCTCGCAACGACTGCGAATCGAAGGATCCCTCGCCGGTCACGATCATGGATGCGTCGGAGCACAGTTCCTCGAACCCGATAGCACTCATGACCATGTCCGATCCGGGCATCAGCTGCACATCGAGGTAGGCCGCAAGAGACGCAGGCAACCCGCCCGCCGCGCCCATGCCCTCGGTCGTGGTGACGTCGGTCCCGGTGGCGGATTTCAGCACGTCGGCGAGATGCGCCAAACCGGAGTCGATGGTCTCCACGTCCGTCGGGGTTGCGCCCTTCTGCGGCCCGAACACCGCTGCGGCACCGCTGTTCCCGAGCAACGGATTGTCGACGTCGACGGCGATCCGAACAGTCACCTCGCCCGCGCGCGGATGCAGGCCGCTGACGTCGATGCTGTCGATATCGGCCAGACCGGCGGCACCCGGCTCGACGACGCTGCCCGCGCCGTCGAGAAACCGTGCGCCGAGGGCGGACAGGAAACCGGTACCGCCATCGTTGCTCGCGCTCCCGCCGATGCACAGCAGGATCTCGGAGACACCGTCGTCGAGAAGTTGCCGGGCGAGCACGCCCACCCCGTGACTGTCCGCTCGCAGAGGCTGCAGCGGGGCGTCGGAGACATGGGGGAGACCGTTGGCTTCAGCAGCTTCGATGACGCCGGTCCTGCCGTCGGCGGACACTGCGATCCGCGCGGTTCGGGGTCGTCCGATCGCGTCGACGGTGTCGATCTCGCTGATGCGCGCGTCGAGAGATGCCGCGAGCGCATCCAGCGTCCCCTCCCCGCCGTCGGCCATCGGGCATTCGACGATCCTCGCGTCCGGTCCCAGTACGTCCCGGAAGCCGGCGGCCATCGCCGACGCCACCTCGGCAGCCGTGCCGGAGCCCTTGAACGAGTCCGGGGCAACGACGATCGTGGTGCGTCGCGCGTCGGTTCTGTGCTGTTCCATGACAGTAGGTTAAGTCACCGACTCCGGTCGGGGTATGGGCTTCGTGCACATTGTTCGGTCGGAATCGGCGCCGATATCGGTGCGCGGCGCACACTCATCGGACAAGCTCGTCCGCATCGACTCGTCGGGCCGACGCAAGGGCCAGCTTCATGGCCACGGCGTCGTCGAAGACCCGCAGGTCCAGCCCCGTCAGTTGCTCGATGCGGTTCAACCGTTGCACGACGGTGTTCCGGTGGGTGTGCAGAGCAGAAGCCGTCGTCACGATCGACAGATTGTTCTCGATCAGGACTGCCGCGGTCTCGCGCAACGCGTCCGACAGGGGTCCGAGGATTCGCCTCGCAGAGTCCAGCGCGATGGCCTCGGGCTGACGGCCGACGAGGATGTCGATGTCGAGTGCGGAGAGCTCGTGGACGACGCCGTCCGGAAGGTGATGCCGGAGCAGAACGTCCATCTGCTGCACGTCGACGACCAGTTCGGGTGTGGACGCTCCCACACGCCCGGCGACGACGGAGGCGCCAGCCGCGCGCAGTCGATCGACGACGACCGCGCGGGTGCTGGCGTCGGACGAACCGACGAGGAGCCACAGCGTGGTGTCGCGCTCCCACGCGACGACGTTGCCGATGCCCACCACGCTGTTGCGGAACCGACCGAGCGCAGCCGGGCCGGGCGACGTACCGCGAGCAGTCACGATCGACCACGGCGGCCGGATCGGTCTGCCCACGTCGCGAAGCCTGGCCACGACGCGAGCCTCGGACACGTGGGAGTCGACGATCATCGCGTTCAGTAGATCGCGCAGCGACGATTCCCTCCACCGCGCGTCGTCGAGGTGCTGCTCCTGCTTCAGCAGAAGCGACACGGTGAGCACGAGGATGCGGGCGAGCGGCTCGACGACGGCGGGGTCGCCGGTGATTCCGACGACCCCCACCGCCTCGCTATCCGCTGCTTCGTTCTTCACCGCGCCGGGTTCCGCCCCGTCGTCGCCCAGGTAGAACGGAACGTTCACACCCTCGCGCATGTCCGGATCGGCACCGTCGGCGTCGATCCGGACGACGTCCCCACGCTCGAGCGCCCGCACTGCCCCGTCGTGCAGCGTGCCCAGGCGCGCTGGGTCGACGGACGCGATGATGATGCCGTGGGCATCCATGATGTTGACGTTGTGTGCGACCACTGGACGCACTTGGTCGACCACGCGCTGGGCGAGTTCGGCGGTCAGCATCGCCCGAGCGTACCCGGGAGCGTCAGACCGAGACTGCTTCCTCGGCCGGGGTGCTGGTGCGGATCAAGTGATCGAACGCGCTGAGCGCTGCCGTCGCGCCCGATCCTGCCGCGACGATGATCTGCTTGAACGGCGCGGTGGTGCAATCACCTGCTGCGAAGACGCCCGGTACCGAGGTCCGTGCGTGATCGTCGACGATGATCTCCCCGCGCGGGGTGAGATCGACGGTGTCGGAGAGGAACTCGGTGTTGGGCAGCAGGCCGATCTGAACGAACACTCCGTCGAGGTCGACGGTGTGCGCGGTGTCGTTCGTTCGGTCGTTGTACGCCAGCCCGGTGACCTTGGAACCGTCGCCGATGACCTGGGTGCTCAGGGTGCTGACCAGGATGTCGACGTTGGGGAGGCTGCGGAGCTTGCGCTGCAGCACGTCGTCGGCGCGCAGGTGCGAGTCGAACTCCACGATGGTCACGTGCGCGACGATGCCGGCCAGGTCGATGGCTGCTTCGACACCGGAGTTGCCGCCACCGATGACGGCGACGCGCTTGCCCTTGAACAGCGGGCCGTCGCAGTGCGGGCAGTACGTGACGCCCTTGTTGCGGTACTCGCTCTCGCCGGGAACGTTCATCGAGCGCCACCGTGCGCCGGTGGACAGGATCACGCTACGGGAGAGAAGTCGTGCGCCGCTGGCGAGTTCGACCTCGACGAGTCCCTGCGGGGTGGCGGCGGGGGTCAACTTGGTGGCGTTCTGGACGTTCATGATGTCGACGTCGTACTGGCGAACGTGGTTCTCCAGCTCGGCGGCGAACTTCGGTCCTTCGGTGTACGCAACGGACGCGAAGTTCTCGATACCCATGGTGTCCAGCGTCTGACCACCGAAGCGCTCGGCGACGACGCCGGTGCGAATTCCCTTGCGCGCAGCGTAGAGTGCTGCGGTTGCACCCGCAGGGCCGCCTCCGACGACGAGCACGTCGAACGGGTCCTTCTCGGAAATCGCCGTCGCGGTGCGTTCCGCGGAACCGGTGTCGAGCTTGCCGACGATCTGTTCGAGGGTCATGCGGCCGGACCCGAAGGGCTCACCGTTGAGGAACACCGACGGAACGGCCATGATGCCGCGGTCGTCGACCTCGTCCTGGAACAGCGCACCGTCGATGGCGATGTGCTTGACGTTGGCGTTGAGCACCGACATCACGTTCAACGCCTGCACCACGTCCGGGCAGTTCTGGCAGGAGAGGGAGAAGTAGGTTTCGAAGTAGAAGTCGCCTTCGAGGTCGCGGACCTGGGCGAGCAGCGCGGCGTCTTCCTTGGAGGGGTGGCCACCGACCTGCAACAGCGCGAGCACGAGCGAGGTGAACTCGTGTCCGAGCGGGATACCGGCGAACTGAACCTCGATGTCGGTGCCGATCCGGCGGATGGCGAACGACGGCTTGCGTGGGTCGGTACCGGTGCGGGAGTGGGTGACCGAGTCCGACAGGCCGGCGATCTGGTCGAGGAGTTCGCCGAGCTCGACGGACTTGGGTGCGTCGCCAAGAGAGGACACGAGCTCGATCGGCTGCGTCACGTTCTCGAGCAGGGACTTCAGTTGATTGGCAAGTGCGGCGTCGAGCATGAGGTTTTCTCCTGAGATCGGAAGGGATGGTCGTGGATTCTCAGCTCGGGCCGAGTGATCCGAACGTGGGGGATGCACCGGCGGCACAGGGCATTACGCTCCTGTGCCGCCGCGCACCGATCCGAACGAATCAGATCTTGCCGACGAGCTCCAGCGACGGTGCGAGGGTGTCTTCGCCCTCTTCCCACTTCGCCGGGCAGACCTCACCCGGGTGGCTGCGCACGTACTGTGCGGCCTTGACCTTGCGGAGAAGCTCGGATGCGTTGCGGCCGATGCCTTCTGCGGTCACCTCGGTGAACTGCACGACGCCGTCCGGGTCGACCAGGAAGGTGCCGCGGTCGGCGAGGCCCTGGTTCTCGCGGAGAACCTCGAAGTCGGTGCTGATCTTCAGTGTCGGGTCACCGATCATCGTGTACTTGATCTTGCCGATCGTGTCGGACGACGCGTGCCACGCCTTGTGGGTGAAGTGGGTGTCGGTCGAGACCGAGAACACCTCGACGCCGAGACGCTGCAGCTCTTCGTAGTGATCGGCGAGGTCGCCGAGCTCGGTGGGGCAGACGAATGTGAAGTCGGCGGGGTAGAAGTAGAAGACCGCCCACTTGTCCTTGATGTCCTCGTCGGAAACGGTAACGAAGGCACCGTCTTTGAAGGCCTCAGCGGTGAACGGCTTGATCTTCTTGTTGATGAGCGACATGTACGGCCTCATTCGTATTCGGGTGCGTTGGTGTCGGTTGACGACCCTAATGATCTTGGATTGATCGGGCCAATCGATGATTGCTCAGATCTCGATAGCTCGAGCTTATCGATCCAGCGTGGGCTTTCTGGACTCGATCAAACCTAGGACCGGGCGTGACGGACTACACAACGTCCCGCGATCAGTGCGCGCGTTCCGCGGCCAATCGCTCGATCCGGGGGAGCGCAACGGCCATGATCGTCAGATACGCGGGCGCCCAGATCGGTACGCCGAAGCTCACCACGCAGCCCTCGCCGTCGGGGATCACCTCGTGTCGAGTCGCCGGAACACCCGCCACCCGCCACGCCCAGAGACGACCGTCCTCGAACTCGGTGATGCGAAACGGCAGAGGCACCCCGACCGGGGTGAACACCCGGCCTCGGGAACCCAGGGCAAGCGGACCGGGGCGGTCCAGTTCGGCGCCGGCCACCGTCGGACCCCACACCGGCCACGCCGTCAGGTCCACCAGAACCTCCCATGCCGCGGCAGGCGGAACGGACATGGGGAGTTCGACGACGGGCATCCCGCGACGAAGGTTCAGGCGCATGCGGTGTGAGTAGCCGTTCACGGCGAATCGAAACGGCCGCCGCCTGGCGTGATGTTCAGCAGAGCGTCCACCCGAGGCATCTCGCGGTAGGTACCGAACCGGTGGTGGGTGATGCTGAGGGCCTGCTCACGCAGGAACGGCAGCATCTCGACGCGACCCGCTTCGGTCACGGCGCCCGACCACACTGCGGCAGACGGCCCGGTGGGCACGTCGGTTCCGGACCCGACGACGCGGGTTCTGTCCGTCCCGCCGCGCGAAACCGGACGCGCCCAGTCTGTTTCGGTGTCGACCGTCAGGCCCTTGGTTGTCAGGAACCCGAGCACGCCCTCCCCGAGAGCGACGGACGCGTGCACGGACAGGCGAAGAGGGGAACGGGCTCGCAACCCGGCGGCGACGACGCGCAGAACCTCCACGGGGCGAGCGTCGGCCTCCGCTCGCACGGTCACCGGGGTAGGAAGGTAGCGCAGCACGTTCGCCTCCACCCCGAGATGCGATACGTCACGGGTGACGCCGAACTCCGTGTCCCACGCCACGAGATCGCTTGCCAGAGAGCGCCGTAGAAAGTCGAGGTCGTCGCCGACCGCTGCGGTCTCGCGCAGGAAGCTCTCCGCCCACGCGTCGACCACACAGTCGACGGTCGTGCCGGACGAGGGGAGGGGCGACCAGTCGGACAGGCCGACGAGGTAGTTCGGTCCGCCTGCCTTGCTCCCGGTGCCGACCGTCGATTTCTTCCACCCGCCGAAGGGCTGCCGTCGCACGACGGCTCCGGTGATTCCTCGGCCCACGTAGAGATTGCCTGCGGCGACGTCTTGAATCCACTGCGCCTGTTCCGCGTCGTCGAGGGAGTGAAGGCCAGCGGTGAGCCCGTAGTCGACGTCGTTCTGTACCTCGATCGCCTCGGCAAGGGTAGCGACGGTGATGATGCCGAGGATCGGACCGAAGTACTCGGTCCGGTGGAACTCGGAACCAAGAGAAACGCCGACGCGGATTCCCGGCGACCACAGCCGGCTCTCGTCGTCCAGTGCGCGGGGTTCGAGCAACCACGACTCACCGGGGTCGAGGTGGGTGAGACCCCGGAGAACCTTGCCGCTCGCGGGTTCGACGAGTGGACCGATTCGCGATTCCGGGTCCGTCGGGTACGCGACCTTCATGGACCGGACGGCGTCGACCAGCTGGCCCAGGAAACGGTCCGATGTGCCGACGGATCCGACCAGAATCGCCAGGGACGCTGCGGAGCACTTCTGGCCCGCGTGGCCGAAGGCAGACTTCGCGAGGTCCTTCACCGCCAGGTCGAGATCGGCAGAGGGTGTGACGACCATGGCGTTCTTACCGCTCGTCTCCGCGAACAGCCGAATGCCGGGGCGTAGCCGGTGGAACAGCTCCGCCGTCTCGTAGCCGCCGGTGAGGATCACCTGATCGACCCGCGGATCCGCGACGAGGGTGCCGGCGAGGGACGCCTCGTCGACGTGGACGAGGCGCAACACATCTCGCGGCACGCCCGCCCGCCACAGAGCGTCGACCATCACCGAACCGCAGCGTTTCGCCTGCGGCGCAGGCTTGATCACGACGGCAGAACCCGCGGCAAGCGCGGCCAGGGTCGATCCCGCCGGTATCGCCACCGGGAAGTTCCACGGTGGTGCGACGACGGTCAGGCGCCTCGGCCGATGGAGTGCGGCGTCCACGTGCGCAAGCTCCTCGGCGAGTTCGGCGTAATATCCGGCGAAGTCGATGGCCTCGCTGACCTCGGGGTCGCCCTCCTCCAGGGTCTTGCCGCACTCCGCGGCCATGACTTCGAGCAGGTCCGCACGTGCGCGAGACAGCTCGCGCGCCGCGGACCTCAGGATGCGTGCTCGCTCGGTCGACGGGAGCGAACCCCAGCCCACCCCTGCGTCGCACGTCTGCTGAATCAGCTCGTCGAGGCGGACGGGATCGTCGACGGTGTACTCGACGACGAGGTCTTCCCCGATGCCCGACGCCTCGGCGCGCTCGAGAATGCCGCGGCCCCACCCTCTGTTGGCGGCCGAGGAGGGATCCGTGTCGGGGGTGTTGGCGAAAGGTACTGCGACATCGGTGTAGTCGGTGCAGTCGGTGTAGTCGGGGCTGTCGGTGGTGCGGTTCTGGCTCCGTCGCGGCGCGGGGACGGAGTCGTCCAGGGCGGTCACGGAAGCACGGAATCGATTCTCCTGCATCGTGAACTGCGGGGTCGGTTGCCCGCTCTCGGTGGTCAGTTCGAACATCGAGGGCATGAAGTTCTCCGGCGATGCTCCTTCTTCCAGTCGGCGGACGAGGTAGGCGATCGCGACGTCGAACTCGTCGGCGCCGACAACGGGGGTGTAGAGAAGCATCCCTCCGGTGTCCTCGGCGATCACCTGCGCCGTCGCCGACGCCATGCCCAGCAGCATCTCGAATTCGTATCCGGACTCGATGCCGCGCTGTTCGGCGAGACACCGTGCCCAGGCGAGGTCGAAGAGGTTGTGCCCGGCAACGCCGATGTGCACGTTGCGGATTCGATCGGGTTCGAGCGCGTGGTCGAGGATGCGCTTGTAGTTGGTGTCGGTGTCCTGTTTGGACGACCACGTGGCCAGGGGCCATCCGTGCAGAGCGGATTCGACTCGCTCGAGCGGAAGATTCGCGCCCTTGACGACGCGGACTTTGACCGCTGCACCTCCGCGTGCAGTACGCCGGGCGGCCCAGTCCTGCAACCGCATCATCGCGGACAACGAGTCAGGAAGGTACGCCTGCAACACGATTCCCGCCTCGAGCGACAGAAGTTCAGGTCGGTCCAGCAGGGTCGTGAACACCGCGATCGTCAGATCGAGATCGTGGTATTCCTCCATGTCCAGGTTGATGAACTTGGGTGTGCCGGACTGCGCGGCCGCCGAGTACAGCGGTGCGAGCTCGTCGACGGTGTGTGCGACGGCCTCCTCGAACGCCCAGGGCGAGTGCGGCGCAACGACCGCCGACACCTTGACGGACACGTAGTCGACATCCGATCGCGCCAGTAACGCCGTGGTTCCGTCGAGACGTGCCCGAGCCCCGGCCGACCCCATCACGGCCTCGCCGAGCAGATTGATGCCCGGACGCATTCCGTTCCGGCGGATGCGAGCGAGACCGCGAGAGAGTGCGCGCGGCGAGGCGTCGAGCACGAGGTGGCCGACCATCGCTCGCAACGCCTTCTTCGCGATGGGCACGACCAATGCCGGTGCGACCCTCGCGGCCACGTTGCCGAGACGAAGGGCGACACGCAGATGCACGCCCAGGAACTGCGGCAGATCACCGTCCGTCAGATGCGCCCAGTTCCTGGCGGCGACCCGCACGTCCTCCGGCCGTACGACGCCGTCGATGAACCCCACGGCGAATTCCAGACCACGCTCGTCGCGCAGCAGGCCCGCGAGACGCACGGCGGCACGATCGGCGGGACGGTCGGCGGAGAGAGTCACCCAACGCCGTGCCAGGGCAACCGCGTCGTCCGCCAGCTCTTCGCGCGTCCTCGGTGCCATGGTCCACACTCCTCCGGGATTGACGGGCTTCGACTAGGGGGCAAGGCTTGTTTCGGGTGTCACCAGTCCATTCTGTATGCGAAGTCCGTCGGCGGTGTTCCACTCGGAGGTTCGAGCTGCCGCCGTCGACGCGAGCGCTGCTCGGAACGCCCGGATCGCGGGGTGCCCGCCGCGTCCGGCACGAACTGCGGTGTAGATGGTGCGGTCCGGACGCCCCGGCAGTGCGCGGAGATCGAGTCCGTCGGACTGGTTCGCGGCGATCAGTGCGGGAATGAACGCCGCGGCGTGGCCGGTGCGCACCAGATGGGCGTGCATCAGGGGGTCCGGGCTGACGAAGCGGACTCGGGGCTCGAATCCTGCGGCACGGCACACCGACCGGGCCCACGTTCCTGTCGCACTGTCCGGCGGGTCCATCGCCCAGGGCACGTCGAACAGGCCTGCCAGGTCGGTACGCGCGGACGGCAACCACGCGGCCTCGGACGGGACGGCGAGCAGCAGTGGGTCGACGGCGAGATCCGCCCGGTCGATGTTGGCTCGGACCGGCTCGGGCATACCGGGGTATTCCTCACCGAGAATCAGGTCGAAGGAGTGCGACAACAGGCCGTCGTAGGCAGCGACGACCTGAAGTTGGTCGAACTCGACGGTCAACGACGGTTCCTCGGCAGCCAGCAGGTCCAGCACTGCAGGCACGATCGCGAACACGACCGTCTGAAACGACGCGACCCGCAGTGTTCCCTGAACTGCGGACTGAGCCGACGCGAGATCCGCCTCGGCTTCCTCCAGTTGGCGAAGGACGATCTCGGCGTGAGCGGCGAGTCCGATGGCGGCGTCGGTCAGTGTCACCCCTCGCCCCACCGGTTCCAGCAGCCGAACGCCGGACTCCTTCTCGAGCAGCGACAGCTGCTGCGACACCGCCGACGGCGTGTAGGACATCACACGGGCTACCTCGGCGAGCGTGCCGCGCCGCTGCAATTCGAGGAGGATCCGCAGGCGAGGGACGTTGAGCATCGGGTTCCCGTCATAGGTAAGCAATAATGACCGTTATTCTACAAAATGATTCGCTGGACTTACGTGAGTTACGCGAGAAGCATTCACTGTCATGACGGCAACCTCCCGGACACCCGGCACGGGATCAGCAGTAGCGATGATGGTCGGGTCGTGTCTGTCCCTGCAGTTCGGCGCGGCTCTTGCCGTTCAGATATTTCCTGTCGCCGGGTCGTGGGCCGTCACTGCAGCCCGGTTGGCCATCGCAGCCGCTCTGCTGCTCCTGCTGGTGCGTCCACGGGTACGCGGATGGTCGAGGGAGCAGTGGAAGAGCATGGCTGCGCTGGGATTCGCATTGGCCGCCATGAACGGATGCTTCTATGCCGCGATCGATCGAATCCCCCTCGGCGTGGCCGTATCGATCGAGTTTCTCGGTCCACTCGTTCTGGCCGCCGTCCTGTCACGTCGGCGCGCCGACGTCGGGTGGGCGTGCCTCGCGCTGGTCGGAATGGTGCTGTTGGGCGTCGAATCCGCGGTTCACGCAACAAGTCTCGATCCTGTCGGCATCATGTTCGCGCTGTTCGCCGCGTCGTTCTGGGTCCTCTACATCCTGACCAATGCACGGGTAGCGGCAACGGTTCCCGGCACAGGAGGCCTGGCTGCGGCAATGGTGATCGCCGCGGTCTGCGTCCTTCCCGTCGGGATGATGCAAGGGCTCACCGCCTTCGCGGACCCCGAAACCCTGGCCCTCGCAACGGTGGTGGCGCTGTTGTCGTCGGTCGTTCCGTACACCCTCGAACTTGCTGCGCTGCGAATCGTTCCGCGCAACGTCTTCGGCGTCCTACTGGCCCTGGAACCGATCTTCGCGACACTGGCGGGATGGCTGCTGCTGCACCAAGCCGCAGGGGCGATCCGGCTGACTGCCATCGGACTGGTCATCGCCGCGACGGTGGGAACCGTCCTGACGGCCGAGCGCGTCGCGTCGGTACCCGCCCGGCCCGAGGTCGAAGCCGTCTGAGCCGGCGCCTGCCTGACATCTGTCATGCCCGACCCGTGACGAAGTAGCGCGGTTTCGATTCCCGTCTGCACTGTTGTGGAGCGTGCGTGTCGACGACTCTGGGAACAGACGACAGAGCGACGACTTCGACACGAGGAGGAGACGATGACGACTCCGGACCCCACACCGATTCGAGACGAGAAGAAAGCCGACGCCACCCAACTCCTGCTGGACAACCTCGGCGGCGTGAGCGGAATGATCTACACGGCGGTCCCTGTGGTCGCCTTCGTGACCGCCAACGCGGTGGCCTCGCTTCCGATTGCCATCGGAATCGCCGTCGCCATCGCCGTCGTGCTGACAGCGCTGAGAATGGTGCGCGGTGAACCGATCGTCCAGGCGAGCGGCGGACTGATCGGCGTCGTGACGGCCGGTGCCGTTGCCGCGTGGACGGGCTCGGCCGGCGGGTACTTCCTGATCGGAATCTGGACCAGCCTGGTCATGGGTGCGCTGATGGTGGCATCCCTGCTCGCGCGTCGACCACTGACCGGACTCCTGTGGAACGCGCTGCACGGCAACAAGTACCCGTGGCGATCGGATAGCTCCACTCTGCGTGCGCACGACATCGCGACCGGCGCCTTCGCGCTGCTGTTCGGTGCCCGCTACATCGTGCAGGATCAGCTCTACGACACCGACGCCACCGGATGGTTGGCCTTCGCGAAGATCTCCATGGGCACCCCGCTGTTCGCCCTCGCGATCCTGGTCACCGTCTGGGCTTTCCGACGCTCCACGAAGCGTCTCGTGAACGACACCTTTCCGAACACACAGGGAGTGAGCCACCCGTGAACTATCGTTACCGACCGCGCCGGAGCGTAAGCGTCCTGGCCGCAACAGTTCTCGTCCTCGGGGCATGCAGCCAGGCCGAGCCGGAGCCGAACACGACTGCAGATCTGGATCGCTTCTACGATCAGGCGGTGACGTTCGAGCCGTGCGAGGGGTACGGCACGACGTCGACCGACGAGGCAGCGTTCGTCAGCGATCCGACGTTTCGGTGCGCGCGCGTGGACGTCCCGCTCGACTACGACGATCCCGACGGACGGACGGCGCAGATCGCGTTGCTGAAAGTCCCCGCGAAAGGCGAGCCCATCGGGTCGTTGCTGCTCAACTCGGGCGGCCCCGGAGGCCCTGGCATGAGCATGGCCGCAGCCGCGGCGACAACGCTGGCGGACAGTCCGTTGACCGAGAAGTTCGACATCGTCGGATTCGATCCGCGCGGCGTCGCGGCGTCGACGCCGGCCATCGACTGCTTCACCGACGCCGAGAACGAAGCAGGCGAGGCGTACACGACAGTTCTGACGGGAGCGAGGTCGCTGTCGGAAGACGGGGCACGCGAGCTGGTTCGGCAATGTGCCGAGCGGTCCGGCGGCGAGGACGTTCTGGCGAACGTCGGAACTCGTGACGCAGCCCGGGACATGGATGTGCTGCGCGAAGTGCTGGGCGACGACCGGCTCAGTTACCTCGGGCAGAGTTACGGCACTCGCCTGGGCGCGGTCTACGGAGAGATGTTCCCGCAGAACGTTCGAGCCATGGTGCTCGACGGTGCCATCGATCCACTGCAGAGCACAGCGGACCGTCGGATCGATCAGTTCACGGCGTTCCAGGAGGCATTCGACGCCATGGCTGCGGACTGCGCCACCGAGCCCGACTGCCCTCTCGGGCAGGATCCGGCGAGGTCCGTCGAGAATTTCCAGGACATCGTCCGCCCGCTGATCGACGATCCGATCGTGACCCCGGACGGCAGGAAGATGGACTTCGACGCCGCCTACGGGGCCGTGATCGCCGGGCTGTACGACTCGACCGTCTGGCCGGTCATCACCAAGGGCATCGCGGAACTACAGGTGGGGCAGGCGGAGACGTTGCTGAAGATCAGTGACGTGTTCGGTGGGCGTGACGTCGACGGCGCCTACCCGAATTTCGCCGAGGCGCTGTACGCGATCAACTGCAACGACGAGCAGCGCAACACTGCCGAACAGGAGGTCGAGCTCAAGGAGCGAATTCAGGGCATCGCGCCGTTCACCGACTCCGGTCTGGGGCCGGAAGGCGCACGCGACCCGTGTGAATCCTGGCCCGTCGAACCCACTCTGGGATTCCCGTACGCAACCGATATCGACGGTCTGCCCGACACGTTGACCATCTCCATCACCGGCGACCCGTCCACGCCCTACGCGGGTGGTGTCAGCCTTGCCGAGACGCTGGGTGGGTCACTGCTCTCCGTCGACGGAGACCAGCACACCGTCGCGTTCTCCGGAGCGAACGACTGCGTCGACACGGTCGTGGCCGAGTACCTCGTGGACCTGAGATCCCCACCGGAGGGCGCCCGCTGCGCTCTCGACTAGGCCGTGCGAGTTTCGCTTCCCGCCAACAGGATCGACGCGATGAGCTCTGGATTGTCACTCATCGGGACGTGGCCGACGCCCGGCACGGTGATGAACGTGGCGTGCGGCAGGTTCCGCTTCGCGACTGCACGCTCGTAGATCGGCAGGGTGAGGTCGCGTCGGCCCCAGGCGATGGTGATGGGAACCTGCGGCTCGGCCGCGACGGGAAGTTCGAACACTGCGTCCAATCCTTCGTCGACGAAGGTGTTGGAGACCAGGGACGCGGTGTCCACCACGGCGTCGGCGTACGGCACACGGCTGGGGTGGGCGAAGAACGCATAGATGGCCGGGTAGCGCACGGCTTTGTAGGAGAGCAGGCGAGGCGCATGCTCGCCCATTCCGCGGGCCAGGGTCCTCAGAACGCGGAACGTGCCGATCGCCCGGCGTCGATCGAGGTCGTTCACGAAGAACCCGGCGGGAGACAGCGCGGTCGCCGACGCCACCCGCCCGCGGCACGCCATGGCGATCGCCAGCCAGCCCCCCAGCGAGTTACCACCGATGTGAGGCTTCGCGTCCGGAGTCTCGAAGTCTCCGAGCAGATCGTCGAGGGCATCGACGACGTAGCCGAGCGGATCGCTTACGTTCGCCTCGAGTGCGGGGGACTCGCCGTGACCGAGCAGGTCGACGGTGACCACCCGGCGATAGGGCGTGAGTAGATCGAGGATCGGATCCCACGCCTGCCTCCGGTGAACCACTCCGTGAACGAGGACGAGAGTGGGCCCGCTACCGGCGACGTCGTACCGCATCTTCATGGGAGCACATAGTAGCTGTGAATAGAGGTAACACCTACTCTTTTGCCGAATCGGAGAAATATCTTCGGGGACGATGTCGAAAACGCTCACCCGGTTCCGTCCCAGGGTTGGATGCAGCCGAAGGGGCTGCACAGAGACTAGGAGATCATCATGGCCAAGTACCTGTTTCTCAAGCATTACCGCGGCGCTCCCGAGGCAGTCAACGACGTCCCCATGAACGAATGGACGCAGGACGAGGTGCAGGCCCACCTGAAGTACATGGACGACTTCGCTGCCAAGCTGCAGCAGACCGGCGAGTTCGTCGACAGTCAGGCGCTGAAGCAGGCCGGTGCGTGGGTCCGGTACGACGGCCAGGGAAAGCCGCCGGTCACCGACGGCCCGTTCGCCGAGACGAAGGATCTCATCGCCGGATGGATGGTCATCGACGTCGACTCCTACGACCGCGCGCTGGAGCTCGCGGCCGAACTGTCCGCCGCACCCGGTGCAGGCGGTGAGCCGATTCACGAGTGGCTCGAAGTCCGCCCGCTGATGAGCACGCCCACCACCATCGAAGACTGATATGCACCTCGGGTCCGGCACGTCTGCGGATCGGCCCGGGATGGACGACGTCTTGGTCCGGCAGTTGACTCCCGCTGTGATCGGCGTCCTCACTCGTCGCGGACTCGATTTCACGACAGCCGAGGACGCTGTGCAGGAAGCGTTGATCCAGGCCACGACGTCCTGGCCGACGAGGATGCCGTCGGACCCCAAGGGGTGGCTCGTCACCGTCGCCTGGCGGAAGTTTCTCGACGGGCATCGAGCCGACGAAGCCCGTCGAACACGGGAGCTGCGGACCTGGGCCGAGCCGCCACCGGGGGACACCCAGAACGTCGACGACACCCTGCAGCTGCTCTTCCTGTGCGCTCATCCGTCGTTGACGCCGTCGGCGGCGGTCGCGTTGACGTTGCGCGCGGTCGGTGGCCTGACCACCGAGCAGATCGCCGACGCATACCTCGTCCCGGAGAAGACGATGGGTCAGCGCATCAGCCGCGCGAAGAAAACCGTCGGGCACGTGCGATTCACGGAGAACGGAGATCTGTCGACGGTTCGCCGGGTGCTCTACCTGATCTTCAACGAGGGGTACACCGGCGACGTCGACCTCGCGGCCGAGGCGATCCGACTGACCCGGCAGTTGGCCACGTCGACCTCCGACGAGGAGACGTCGGGACTACTCGCGCTGATGTTGCTGCATCATGCCCGCCGGAGTGCCAGGACACGGCCCGACGGCAGCGTCGTCCCCCTGGCCGAGCAGGACCGATCGCAGTGGGACACCACGCTGATCGGCGAAGGCGTCGACATCCTGCAGGCCGCGTTGGGACGCGACCGACTGGGCGAGTTCCAAGTGCACGCGGCGATCGCCGCACTGCACGCCGACGCCAGAAGCGTCGACGAGACCGACTGGGTGCAGATCGTGAGCTGGTACGACGAACTTCTCGCCATCACCGCGAGCCCCGTCGTGCAGCTCAATCGGGCGATCGCCGTGGGGGAGGCCGACGGCGCGGCCTCGGGTCTCGCGGCGCTCGGCGCAGTGGATCCGAGCGTGCCCCGCTTCGCCGCTGCTTCGGCGTACCTCCACGAAAAGGCGGGTGACCTGGTCTCTGCCGCGCGGCTGTACGACGAGGCAGCGCAAGCAGCGTCGAACCTCGCCGAGCGGCATCACCTGTCGGTGCAGGCAGCGCGTCTGAGCAAGGTGCTGCGCGAGTCCGAGTGACGAGCCCGGCTCCGGAAGACCAAGGGGTTGACGCGGCGCACTGGAGAGCCCTAATGTGATCCAAGCCATCGATTGAAACGTTTCAATCCCGTCGAATCTGCAACAGTCGATGGTGGCCCCCACACTCTGATCGTCGAGAAGGTCCTCCATGGCATCGGTTCTGTCCGACACGAAGAAGCTGTGCTTCCTGTTGAAACTGCGCCCCGAGCGGGTGCAGGACTACCTGGCCGCGCACGAGACCGTCTGGCCGGAGATGCTCGATGCTCTGCGCGAGACGGGGTGGAAGAACTACTCGCTGTTCCTTCGACCCGAGGACGGTCTCGTCGTCGGCTACGTCGAGTCGGACGACCCCGCGGCGATGACCACGGCCATGAGCGCGACCGACGTCGACGCACGCTGGCAGGCCACCATGGCCCAGTACTTCGAACCCGCGGCCCGCCCCGACGCGCCTCTCGAGTTTCTGCACCACTACTTCCATCTCCCCTGATCACCCTCACACCGACCCCCCTCACACCGACCCCCTCACTACATGGAGCCCTCATGAAGATCGGCGCCAAGTCCACCACCGGGTGGCGAGCGACCATATCGGTCGCGATGAGCAACTACATCGAAGCCGGATCGATCATCGCCATCGCCACGTCGTTGACGTTGTGGCAGAACGAGTTCGGCATCAGCAACCTCGCCGTCGGGCTGCTGGCCGCGTTCAGCGCCAATGCATTCGGTGCGGCGATCGGCGCCGGCATCGGCGGTCCGCTGTGCGACAGGTTCGGCCGCAAAGCGATCTACACCTACGACCTGATGGTCTACATGGTCGGTGTGCTGATCGCAGCGTTCGCGATGAACTTCGCTATGTTGCTGACTGCGTTCGTGATCACCGGCATCGCCGTCGGAGCAGGTGTACCCGCATCGTGGACGTACATTGCCGAACAGGCGCCGTCGCGTGAGCGGGCACGACACGTCGGAACCGCGCAATTGGCGTGGTCGGTCGGGCCGTTCGTCGGATTCGCACTCGCTGCGTTGCTCGCGCCCCTGGATCTACTCGGCTCTCGCATCATCTTCCTGCACCTCTTCGTCGTGGCCGCGGTGGTGTGGTGGATTCGCCAGGGCTTGCCCGAGTCGGTGATCTGGAAGAACGAAACGGGCGACACCGCAGGGGCGGCTGCACGCGAGAAGACCTTCGGCGCAGCCGGATTGAAGGGCCTGTTCACCAAGAAAGTGAACATCACCGCGCTGCTGGTCCTCATCGGGATCTACGGCTTCTGGAACACCGTCGCGGGACAGGCAGGCATCTTCATGCCGCGTGTGTACGAGAGCGCAGGCGTCGAGAGCGCCGTCGAACAGAACCTCCTGCAGGTTCTGGTGTGGGGCTGCACCGTGCTCGCCACGTACTTCGGCTTCATGAAGTTCGCCGATCGCGTGTCCCAGAAGCTGCTCTACTCCATCGGGGCTCTGCTCGGCATCGCGGCCTGGGCAATCCTGGTGTTCTTCACCGACAACGGACTCCCGACGCTGCTGATCTTCGCCATCACCTGGGGTATCTCCAGCGGCATCGGTGCCCAGGCGTTCTACAGCCTCTGGGCGAGCGAGCTGTTCGCGACGCCGTACCGCGCCAGCGCCCAGGGCTTCATGTTCTTCGTCGTCCGCACCGCCACCGGCCTGCTGAGTTACTTCTTCCCGACCCTGCTCGCCGCCACCGGACTCACCACCGTCGGCCTGCTGCTCATCGGCCTGCTCACCGTCGCCCTCGCGATCGGTGCGATCTTCGCACCGAACACGCGTGGAAAGTCCCTGCCGGAGATCGAGACCGAGCGATACGGTGCGGTCGTGTCCCCTGAACTCCCCGACTCCCGAGACGGAGTCACCCAGACCCGAGAGCCTGCACTGTGACCACACATACCGTCAGTCCCGACGCGATCCTCGACGCCCTCGCCATCGAACTCCCGTCGTGGGCGTTCGGAAACTCCGGAACCCGCTTCAAGGTGTTCGGCACCCCCGGCACACCCCGCACGATCGAGGAGAAGATCGCCGACGCAGCCACCGTGCATCGGCTCACCGGATTGGCTCCCGTTGTCGCGCTTCACATCCCGTGGGACAACGTCGACAGCTTCACAACACTGAAGTCCTACGCCGCCGATCTCGGTGTTCGTCTGGGAACGGTGAACTCCAATACCTTCCAGGACGACGACTACAAGTTCGGCAGTCTCACGCACACCGACAAGGCCGTGCGACAGAAGGCGATCGATCACCATCTGCGGTGCCTCGAGGTCATGACCGAGATCGGCTCGCAGGATCTGAAGGTCTGGCTGGCCGACGGCACCAACTACCCGGGTCAGGGCGATATTCGCGGTCGGCAGGACCGTCTCGCGGAATCGCTGGCCGCGATCTACCAGCACGTCGGCGAGGGCCAGCGGTTGGTGCTCGAGTACAAGTTCTTCGAGCCTGCCGTCTACGTGACGGACGTGCCGGACTGGGGCACGTCCTACGCGCACACCGTCGCGCTCGGTGAGCGCGCGGCAGTGTGCCTCGACACGGGGCACCACGCGCCGGGAACGAACATCGAGTTCATCGTCGCGCAGCTTCTGCGCCTCGGCAAACTCGGTTCCTTCGACTTCAATTCACGCTTCTACGCCGACGACGACCTGATCGTCGGCGCGGCGGATCCGTTCCAGCTGTTCAGGATTCTGTTCGAGGTCATCCGCGGCGGAGGGCTCGCACCCGAATCGGACCTCGCGCTCATGCTGGACCAGTGTCACAACGTCGAGGCGAAGATCCCCGGGCAGATCCGCTCGGTCCTCAACGTCCAGGAGATGACGCTGCGCGCGGCTCTCGTGGACACCGAGGCACTCACCACGGCGCAGGAAGCCGGAGACGTACTGGGCGCCAACGGCATCTTCATGGATGCCTTCTACACCGACGTGCGTCCGCGGCTCGCCGAGTGGCGAGAGAGCCGCGGTCTACCGGCCGACCCGATGCGAGCCTTCGCGGAATCGGGTTATCAGCAGCAGATCGAAGCCGACCGCGTCGGCGGCACCCAGACCTCCTGGGGTGCATGAGCAATGACGACACAGCAGGAAGCGAACACGATGAACGAGACTGTCGCAGCATTGTTGGCACGATCGAACCGTCTCGGGTCCGACCCGAGCAACACCAACTACGCCGGCGGTAACACCTCCGCCAAGGGAACCGACACCGACCCGGTGACCGGTGCCGA
Organism: Rhodococcus sp. 14-2470-1a; assembly: GCF_002259425.1. Classification (NCBI taxonomy): domain Bacteria; kingdom Bacillati; phylum Actinomycetota; class Actinomycetes; order Mycobacteriales; family Nocardiaceae; genus Rhodococcus; species Rhodococcus sp. 14-2470-1a. The sequence goes on along the minus strand of NZ_NPFZ01000010.1, from coordinate 26,764 downwards.
TGTCGAACTCATGTGGGTGAAGGGATCCGGCGGCGATCTCGGAACGCTGACCGAGTCCGGCCTGGCCGTCCTGCGGCTCGATCGGCTGCGCGCACTGGTCGATGTGTACCCGGGACTGGACCGCGAGGACGAGATGGTCGCGTCGTTCGACTACACCCTGCACGGACGCGGGGGAGCGGCGCCGTCGATCGACACGGCGATGCACGGACTCGTCGACGCAGCACACGTCGACCACCTGCATCCGGACTCCGGCATCGCGATCGCGACCGCCGCGGACGGTCCCGAACTGACCCGAAAGATATTCGGCGACACGGTGGTGTGGGTTCCGTGGCGACGACCCGGATTCCAGCTCGGACTCGACATCTCCGCGATCAAAGCCGAGAACCCGCAGGCGATCGGCTGCATTCTCGGCGGACACGGCATCACCGCATGGGGTGAGACGTCCGAGGAGTCGGAGGCGAACTCGCTCGAGATCATCCGCGCTGCCCAGGCCTACCTTGCCGAACACGGCCGAGCAGAACCGTTCGGCGCCGCGCTCGACGGCTACTCGGCCCTGCCGGAGGCCGAGCGACGCGCCAAGGCAGCAGCCCTGGCCCCGTACATCCGAGGGATGGCATCCACCGACGAACCCAAGGTCGGGCACTTCACCGACTCCGACGTGGTCCTGGACTACCTGGCCGCCGCCGAGCATCCGCGTCTGGCCGCGCTCGGCACCAGCTGCCCCGACCACTTCCTGCGGACCAAGGTGAAGCCCCTCGTTCTGGACCTGCCTGCGGACGCATCGATCGAGCAGTCCGTCGAACGCCTGCAGACACTGCACGAGGCGTACCGCAAGGACTACCAGGCCTACTACGAGCGCTTCGCGACCGCGGACTCACCTGCGATGCGCGGCGCCGATCCGGCCATCGTGTTGATCCCCGGCGTCGGCATGTTCAGTTACGGCGCCACCAAGCAGACCGCCCGGGTGGCAGGCGAGTTCTACGTCAACGCGATCAACGTGATGCGGGGCGCCGAATCGGTGTCCACCTACAGCCCCATCGACGAGTCGGAGAAGTTCGACATCGAGTACTGGGCGCTGGAAGAAGCCAAGCTCGCTCGGATGCCGAAACCCAAACCGCTCGCGACGCGCATCGCCCTGGTCACCGGCGCGGCGTCGGGCATCGGCAAGGCGATCGCCACACGATTGGCCGCGGAGGGCGCGTGCGTCGTCATCGCCGACCTCGACGCGCAGAAAGCATCCGACGTCGCCGCCGAGATCGGCTCGACGGACGTGGCGATCGGAGTTCGGGCCGACGTCACCGACGAAGCTGCGGTGCAGGCAGCCGTCGACGCGACGGTGCTCGCGTTCGGCGGTATCGACCTGGTGGTCAACAACGCAGGCCTCTCGCTGTCGAAGCCTCTGCTGGAGACGACCGTCGCGGACTGGGATCTGCAGCACGACGTGATGGCTCGCGGATCGTTCCTCGTCTCGCGCGCTGCGGCGGCCGCGCTGATCGCCCAGAAGATGGGCGGCGACATCCTGTACATCTCGTCGAAGAACTCGGTGTTCGCCGGACCGAACAACATCGCCTACTCGGCGACGAAAGCCGATCAGGCACATCAGGTTCGGTTGCTCGCCGCCGAACTCGGCGAACACGGTGTCAAGGTCAACGGCATCAACCCCGACGGGGTGGTGCAGGGATCGGGCATATTCGCCGCCGGCTGGGGAGCGTCCCGCGCTGCGGTCTACGGCGTCGACGAGGCCGACCTCGGCAAGTTCTACGCGCAGCGCACGCTGCTCAAGCGAGAGGTGTTGCCGGAGAACATCGCCAATGCCGCGTTCGCACTGTGCACGTCGGACTTCTCGCACACGACCGGACTGCACGTGCCCGTCGACGCGGGTGTCGCCGCCGCCTTCCTGAGATGAGACGGGCATGAGTACAGCTCAGGTCGCGGCCGTCGACCTCGGTGCGACGAGCGGTCGCGTCGTGGTCGGCACCGTCGGCAGCGATACCGCAGGCAGGGACGTGCTGCGTCTCGACGTCGTCACCCGGTTTCCCAACGAACCCTGCCGGCTCTGGAACGGGTCGCGGGCAGCGCTGCACACCGACGTGCCCGGATTGTTCGGGCACGTTCGGCGTGGTCTCGCCGACGCCGCTCGCGACGCGGACAACCTGGTGAGCGTCGGAGTCGACTCGTGGGCCGTCGATTACGGCCTCATGCGCGGAGGTCGCCTGGTCGGGTTGCCGCACCACTACCGGGACGAACGATCCCAGCGGGGCGTCGAGCTCGTGGAATCCGTCGTCGACCGCGCGGAGTTGTTCGCCCGCAACGGTTTGCAGTTCCTCCCGTTCACCACCGTGTACCAGCTTGCGGTGGACCGGACCGACGGTCTGCTCGAACCAGCGGACCGCGTGCTACTGGTGCCGGATCTCGTGTCGTACTGGCTCACCGGCCGCGAGGTCGCCGAGCGCACCAACGCGTCGACGACGGGCATTTTCGGTACCGACGGCGTGCTCGACGATGTCCTGCTGGATCTCCTGGGAATCGACAGGTCGCTGTTTCCCGATGTCGTCGACCCGGGCGAGGTTCTCGGGCCCATCCTGCCCGGTGTGGTGGACGGTGATCCGTCGGTGTCGGTCACTGCTGTCGGTTCCCACGACACCGCCTCCGCCGTTGCCGCGGTACCGATGGATCCTGATTCGGCGGTCTACATCTCCTGCGGCACCTGGGGTCTCGTCGGCGCCGAGACCTCCTCGCCGGTGGTGAATTCCCGAGTGCGCGACGCGGGGTTCACCAACGAAGCCGGAGTGGACGGCCGCAACCGGTTGTTGCACAACGTGATGGGTCTGTGGCTGCTGTCGGAATCGGTGCGCGAATGGAGCCGAGCCGACGGCGCGGCGGTGGACCTGCCGGAGATGTTGGCGGCAGCGGCACACTGCCCGGCTCCCACGCATGTCTTCGACGCCGAAGATCCGATGTTCCTTCCTCGCGGCGACATGCCGACACGAATCGCGGCCTGGTACTCCGATCGTGGCCTTGCGGTTCCGTCGTCACGGGTGGAGATGGTTCGGGCGATCGTCGAATCCCTGGCCGTCGCCTTCAGCGCGGCGGTGTACGACGCCGCGGAACTCGCAGGCATCGACGTCCGGCGGATCCACGTCGTCGGCGGCGGAGCACAGAATTCGTTGCTGTGCCGGATTCTCGCCGACAGGTCCGGACTCGACGTACTGGCCGGGCCCGTCGAAGCGACCGCGTTGGGTAACGTGCTGGTACAGGCACGGACCCACGGGTTGATCTCCGGAGATCTGACACGGCTGCGGCACACGGTCGCAACCACCTTCCCTCCCGTTCGTCACGAACCTGCGTCCTCCCGCCGGGCGGCATCCCTATGACACACAGCTCTATGACACACACGACAAAGGATTGACCATGGTCAAGAGGCAAATCCCCAAGGTGCGCGATCTCGCGCCCCTGATGCAGTTCAAGAAGCCGGAGTTGAACGGCAAGAAGCGCAGGCTCGACGCCGCCCTGACCATCGAGGATCTTCGCCGGATCGCCAAGCGTCGAACCCCGACGGCGGCGTTCGACTACACCGACGGCTCGGCGGAGGCCGAACTGTCGATCAGCCGGGCGCGTCAGGCGTTCCAGGACATCGAGTTCTCGCCGTCCATCCTGCGCGACGTGTCCAAGGTGTCGACGGGATGGGACGTGCTCGGCGCACCGGTGGCGCAGCCCTTCGGTATCGCCCCGACGGGCTTCACCCGCATGATGCAGACCGAGGGGGAGATCGCCGGTGCGCATGCGGCAGCTCGCGCGGGCATCCCGTTCTCGTTGTCCACGATGGGAACGACCTCGATCGAGGACGTCCGCGACGCCAACCCGCACGGTCGCAACTGGTTTCAGCTGTACATGTGGAAGGACCGCGAGCGGTCGATGAGCCTCGTCGACCGTGCCGCGAAGGCGGGGTACGACACCCTTCTGGTCACCGTCGACGTTCCCGTGGCGGGAGCGAGGCTGCGAGACAAGCGCAACGGCATGACGATTCCGCCTGCACTGACACCGGGAACCGTGTTGAACGCGCTGCCGCGTCCACAGTGGTGGATCGACTTCCTCACCACCGAACCGCTGTCGTTCGCGTCGATCGACCGTTGGTCCGGCACCGTGGCGGAACTGCTCGACACGATGTTCGACCCGACGGTCACCTTCGAGGACCTGGCGTGGATCAAGGAGCAGTGGCCGGGCAAGCTCGTCGTCAAGGGAATCCAGACGCTCGACGACGCCAAGGCCGTCACCGCACTGGGCGTCGACGGTCTCGTTCTGTCCAACCACGGCGGACGACAACTCGACCGTGCTCCGATTCCGTTCCACCTTCTGCCCGAGGTGGCCCGCGAGGTCGGCAAGGACACCGAGGTCATGATCGACACCGGCATCATGTCCGGCGCCGACATCGTGGCGTCGATCGCCCTCGGAGCCCGATTCACGCTCGTCGGCCGCGCCTACCTGTACGGGCTCATGGCGGGCGGCGAAGCCGGGGTCAACCGTGCCGTGGACATTCTGTCCGAGCAGGTCGAACGCACCATGCGTCTCTTGGGTGTCACCGCGTTGGAGGAACTGGGCCCTGGCCACGTCACTCAGCTCGAGCGGTTGGTCCCGCGCCCACGGTGACCGTGGTCGGCTGGTAAGACTGCAGTCGTGGCGAAGAGCATGAAGCAGGTTGCTGCGGCGGCGGGTGTGTCCGTCGGCACGGTGTCCAACGTGCTCAATGCACCCGACAAGGTTGCGCCCGCGACGGTGAAACGTGTCATGTCCGCGATCGACCGACTCGGATTCGTCCGCAACGACGCTGCCCGGCAGCTGCGTGCCGGCCGGTCTCGATGCGTCGGGCTGGTGGTGCTCGACATCGGCAACCCGTTCTTCACCGAGATCGCACGAGGCGTCGAGTCCAGTGCCACCGACCGAGGGCTCACCGTTCTGCTGGGGTCCACGGACGACGATCCGGAACGTGAGCGTCTCTACCTGGACACGTTCGACGAGCAACGTGTCCACGGCCTGCTGGTGTCTCCGGTCGGGGAGGATCTCGAGCGACTCGAACTCCTCCAGTCCCGAGGCACCCCGGTGGTACTGGTCGACCGCGACGGAACGGGTACGTCGTTCTCGTCCGTCGCGGTGGACGACATCGCCGGAGGCGAACTCGCCGTCCGTCATCTGTGTGAGCAGGGCCGGCGCAGAATCGCCTACGTCGGTGGGCCCACCTCGCTGAGGCAGGTCGCTGATCGACTGCGAGGCGCACGCACGGCCGCGGAGGCGGCGGGCGCCGTCATCGAGGTCGTGCCGACCCGCGAGCCCAGTGTCCTGGCAGGCCGAGCGGCTGCGGCCTCGATCGCCGAGCGCGCCCCGAAAGATCGACCGGACGCCATATTCTGCGCCAACGACCTGCTCGCACTGGGGGTTCTGCAGAGCCTGGTGATGCTGGGCAACTCGGTCGTCCCCGACGACATCGCCGTGATCGGCTACGACGACATCGATTTCGCAGCGTCGGCCGTCGTATCGCTGTCCTCGATCAGGCAGCCCAGCCGCGACATCGGCAGTGCTGCGGTGGATCTGCTGGAGGAATCGGCACAGGACCACCGCGCCGAACCACGCCACGTGCAGTTCCAGCCGACGCTCACCATCCGCGATTCCACGCACTGAGGAAACTGCACTGAGGAAACTGCACTGAGGAAACTGCGCTGAGGAAAACCTAGCCCGGTTGGTCCGTCTCGTCCGGGTGCTGTTTGAAGGAATGCTCCTCGTGGTCGAGTTCGTGCTCGAGGCTCCGCATTCCGGCGTCGGGGAGGCGTCCGCAGTCACGCCAGCGCACCAGTTCCTCGCGTTGGGCGTCGATGAGGCGACGGCGGACCGTTGTCGCGGCCTGCTGCTCGGGGGAGATGACGGGTGCGTCGTCGTCGGTCTCGTCGAGATGATCGAGCCTGCGGTTGTACCGGTCGATGCGCTCCTCGAGCTCGCGGCGCATGAGCGCGCGGCCGTCGTCGTCGATCTCCTCCTCGTCGGCGATGTGATCGAGTTGCTGTAAGGCCGCTTTCGTCACGCCCACGCGCGCTTCGTTGCGCAACCTCGATTCGGCGGCGGGGTCGGCCCGCACGTTCAGCAGTCGCACGAGAGGGGCGAACGTCGTGCCCTGTGCCACCACGGTCACCAGGACGACCACGAAAGCACAGAACAGCAACAGATTTCGGATCTCGAACGGCTCACCCGATTCCGTCGTCAGCGGTAGCGAGAACACTGCGGCGACGGTGATCACTCCGCGAGTTCCCGCCCAGCTCATCACCACAACCTCCCGTCCCGACAGCCGCGAAGACCGAGAGGAAGACCGGTTGGCCATGCGTGCCGCTGCCTCGGTGCCGAGCAGCCACAGGGGACGGACGAGCAGCACGCCGGCGAGCGTGACCGCGACGGCGCCGACGACGGTGGTGAGCGGGTAGGCCGCAAGCCCCTCGATCACCGTCGGCAATTGTTCGCCGATCAGCAGGAACACGAAACCCTCGAGCAGCAGATCGATCAATCTCCACATTGCGCCCGTCTGCAATCTGCTCGCTCCGGACACGGCGTGGCGAGTGTCGTGGCCGATGAAGAGAGCAGCGACGACGACAGCGAGCACTCCCGACGCGTGCACTTCCTCCGCGGCGACGTAGGCGACGAACGGTGTGGCCAGGGATACGACATTGAGCAGAAGCGCATCGCCGAGGAACTTCTGCACGAACCTGATGACGAGCGCGATCGCGCACCCGACGATGACTCCGCCGACCGCGGCCAGCACGAAGAGTCCGCCCGCGTGCGTGAAGGTCATGTCCTGCGCCGCGATCGCCGTGGCCGCGACGGTCAGCATCGTCAGCGCGGTCGCGTCGTTGAGCAGTCCCTCGCCTTCGATCAGCGTGATCAACTTCGGCGGTATGCCGGCTCGCCTGCCGACCGCGAGTGCAGCCACGGGATCGGGCGGTGCGACGGCAGCTCCCAGGGCCATTCCCGCGGCGAGGGTCGCCCCGGGTATCAGCAGCGCCAATCCGACGCCGACGATGGAGGCCGTCACCACGACCAACGCGACGGACAGACTCAGGATCGTCCACACGTTGCGACGGATCGCGACCAGCGACGAGTTCAACGCTGCACTGTAGAGCAGCGGCGGAATCACCAGCGTCAGCACGAGTTCCGGGTCCAACACGATGTCCGGTAGCGACGACGTCGACACCGCAAGACCTGCCACGGTGAGCAACGCTGCGGCAGGGATCGACGACTTCTCGGACACGACCTGCGCCAGGACGATCAGCGCCGTCGCGGCCAACACGAGTCCGAGGATGCTCAGCACGTAGTTGCGCCGCTGGGTGAGTTCACGAGCATGGATTCCACCCCGGCGTGCTCTCAAACCTGCAGGCCGGAGTGTTCAGTCCGGCGGCGTTCGATCCTGCTCCAGAGATTCCTCGAGAATGGCGCGGCTGCGTTCGCGGTGAGTGGTGGCCGGAGACGTCGTGTCCGACCACGTGTCGGTTTCGGTCAGAGCCCACTCCGCCCAGTCGGAGATGTGGGTGAAGTGGCCGATCATGAAGCGGTTGGCCAGCGTCATCAGGTGTTGGCGTTCGGGGAACGTCGAGTTGTCGACGTCGTGCAGACGCTCGGCGTGGGCCAGGAACAGTGCACGGGTCTGCTGGGCTTGATCGCGCATCGTGGTGATGTTGTTGCGCAGGTCGGTGAGCGAGCCCTGTTCGGCGAACAGCACCCGAATCATGCCTTCGAACTCCATGGCCGACGGCCTGGACGCCGTCGCGAGCCATGATGCGAGGGCGTCGCGGCCTGCGTCGGTGATCGAGTAGACGGTGCGGCTGCGGCCGGTGCCCACCGGATCCGTCGATGCCGAGACGAGGCCCCGTTCGAGCAGCTTCTTCGGCGCGTTGTACAGCTGGCGGTCGGCCCGGGGCCACAGTTCGGCGACTCCACGGCCGAACTGCACCGAGATGTCGTAAGCCGTCCAATCCCGCGTGGCGAGCAATCCGAGGATGACGTACGAGGTTGTGTTCAGATCGCCCTGCGCCACCGATGGTCCTTCCTGCCGAAAGACCGATCGCCGATCGGCGCCGACGTCCCGATCCTAACTATCGGCCCGAGCTGTCACGTGCCTGCCTGTCATGTGCCGGCCTGTCACTCGCCGGCATCGTCGCTGTGCTCCTCGACGGCGTTCGAGGCTTCGGCGGACGGCGCCGCGTACACGAACGGGAACAGTTCTCGGGCGACCTTGGCGGCGGGTGCGCTGCCGTCGACCGCCGGGGCGAGGTTGGCCCAGACTACGAACGTGACGTCGTTCTCCGGGTCGTATCCCATGAAGGAGTTGTATCCCGGCATCTCGCCGATGTGCCCGTACAGCGGACCCATCTGTGCGATTCCGTAGCCGTACGCCGCGTTTCCCGTGTCGTCGCTCGGGGTGATGCTGTCCATCCGCAGCTGCTGGGTGTCGGCGTCGAGCAGTTCGCCCACGGCGAGAGCCTTCACCCACGTGGCCATCTCGTTCGCCGTCGAAATTCCTTGTCCGGCCGACCACGTCCACGACGGGTTGTCGTTCGTCGTCGTTCTCGGCGTGACGGAGCCTGCGTCGATGGCGGCGATACGTTCGGGCGACAGCGATTCCTTTCCTTCGCCGAGGGTTTCGAGGTTTCCGCTGTAGGAGTATCCGGCGGTGTACGGCGCGGGAATGGAGGTGTCGGTGTTCGCCGGGAACGAGGTGTCCGTCAACTCGAGCGCGGAGAACAGTCGATCCTGGTAGATCTGCGCGATCGGCTTTCCGTCCAACTGCTCCGCGATCAGCCCGAGCAGCACGGTGTTGGTGTTGGAGTAGTTGTATTCGGTACCCGGCGCGGACGTCGGCGGGTTGGAGAGCCCGAGTGCAACCAGTTCCTCTGGTTGCCACACTTTTTCGGGATCCTCGTCGAGCGCTCGGTTGAGCTCGACGGTCTGGGTGTAGCTGTAGAGACCGCTGCGCATGTCGAGGAGTTGTCCGATGGTGATGTTCTCACCGTTGGGAACATCGGGGCGATACTGGCTCACCGGATCGTCGACGGAGATCTTGCCTTCCTGAACCATCTGCAGGATGACGGTGCCCGTCCACGTCTTGGTGTTGGACCCGACGCGCACCTTGGTGTCGAGCGTAGGTGGCGTCGCGGTACCAGCATCCGTGCTGCCCCAGGTGTTCACGTACTCGCCGTTCGGAGTCCGGATCAACACCACCATGCCGATCTCGCGGTATTCCTTCGCCATCTCGTCCACTACCGCGTCCATCGCCGCAGTGTCGAACGGCACGAGGGCCGAGGACGAATCAGCACTCTCGGACACAGCACTCTCGGACACAGCACTGTCGTTGCCCGACGAACATGCCGCGACGAGCAGTCCTGCAGTGAACAGAATGGTCAATAGTTTGCCTGAAGTGCGGTGCATCGTCTGGGGTCCGTTCGTGTCGTGGAGGTCTACAAGTCGGTTGCCGTGTACGCGTCAGGAGCGGGTGAACGTGCCGAGTCCGAGAGGATCGAGATACTCGACGGTGAGTGTGGTCGGCGCTCCGGGGGTGAGGGCGAACTCGGCGCCTGTCGGCCCCGACGCGTTCTCGCCGACGGGCTCGAACCAGTAGGTGTCGCCGTCGTAGTGGGTGAGGGGGTAACTCGACTGCAGTTCCTTGCCGAGTTTCAGCACCAGTTCGTCGCCTTCGGCAGTGACTTCGGCAGCGCCGTAGAACGGGCTGGTGTACGTGCCGACGTAACTGCTCGGCTCCCGTGCAGGCGTCGCCGACCCGGGCGGATTCTCGTAGTCCGTCTCGGAACGGCCGTGCTCGACCATCTTCTCGAACTGGCCTGCGATGAACGGCGCCCAGTCGACGGTGAGTTCACCGTTCTTGGCGTAGTCCATGAACTGTGCCGCAATGGTTTCCGAGACACCGACGGGTGCGGTGTTGGCGAGTACGACGATGCCGAGTTGCTCGCTCGGTAGCATCACGACGTCGGTGCTCGCGCCGAGTCCGAACGCCCCTGCATGACTGACCTCGACGCGGCCCTGACTGTCGGTGCCGACATTGAAGCCGATGCCGTAGAAAGTGTCTCGCGCGCCTGGCGTCTCCGCGGGGTGGGCGAGGGAATGCGCTTGGTGGGTGAACTGCAGGGCTTCGGGCTCGACGACGGTGGTGCCGTCGTACTCCCCGCCCGCGAGTTCCATGCGGATCCACTGGGCCATGTCGTCGACGGAGGACGCTGCACCACCCGCCGGGGCCTGGCCTTCGGGATCGCTGACGTACTTCGCCTCCCACGTGGTCGAACCCGGTTCCGTCGGAACGTGATTGAAGGCATGGTTGGGCGAGTCGACCCATTCCTGCTGACTCGACGTCGTGTTGGTCATGCCGAGGGGTTCGTAGATCTTCTGCTCGGACAGTTCCGCCCACGTGGTGCCCTGGGATTTGGCTGCTGCCACGCCTGCTGCGGAGAACCCGTAGTTGGTATAGTCGTAATTGTCGCGAAACGGTTCCAACGGAACCTGATTCAATCGGGCGATGATCTCGTCGTAGCTGTAGCCGAGGTCTTCGAGGAGGTCGCCTGCGTGATCGGGCAGGCCGGAGCGGTGCGACATCAGGTCGGTGAAGCTGGCATTCTCGGTGACGTACGGATCCGACACCGCGAAACCCGGTTCGAACCGGCGGATCGGCTCGTCCCAGTCGAGCTTGCCTTCGCCGACCAGCGAGGCGACCACCGACGACGCAACGGGCTTCGACACCGAGGCAAGCTGGAACATGGTGTTGGTGTCCACCGGGTCCGGTTCGCCCACCTTGCGTACACCGAAACCTTTCGAATACAGCACTTCGTCCTGGTAGACGACCGCGACGGCGATACCGGGAGCGCCCGTTCGCGCCATCATGTCCTCGACGTACCCGTCGAGTTGTCCGACGGCGGCGTCGACGGCTGCCCGGTCGATCGACGCGGGTGGAACCTGCGGAGGAGCCTCGGCGAGTGCGCTCGCGTTCGTCTCCGATCCTGCATTGGAGTCGGCGTTGGAAGCGGAGTCCGTGCCGGCGGTGGAACTACACGCCAGAAGCACGGTCATCCCGAGTGCGAGGACGGTGAGAGCCGACAATCGCGCACGAACGAGGGGAGTGCATGTCCCGACCATCGAGTTGCTCCGTCCGAAGCGTCACGTGTTCTCACGTGGACGGTTCGTGGGCACTGTCCACGAGTCCACGAGCACAGATCGATTTGGCAGGCGCGCCGATCCCGACGACGGACGCTGCGCACTGTGGCGATGACGATACACCCGTGACTGCATGTTGCACTATGTAATTTGCAGTATTGGGCAGATTCCGTGCCGTGCGTGTGGAACCACCACGGTCGTGACTCCACACGCACGGAAGAGAGGTACGGCCCGCGCTACTTCGCGATGAAAGCGAGAATGTCTGCGTCCAAGGCCTTCTGGTAATCGCCGTGGATGCCGTGCGGTGCACCGGGATAGACTTTGAGCGTGCCGTCCTTGACGAGGCCGATGGACTTCAGCGCTGCCGCGGCGATCGGCACGATCTGATCGTCGTCGCCCTGAGCGATGAACACGGGAACGGTCAGAGCCTTCAGGTCCTCGGTGAAGTCGGTCTCGGAGAACGCCTTGACGCAGTCGTACGCCGCGGCGAGGTTCACCAGCATGCCCTGACGCCAGAAGTCGTCCTTCGCTCCCTGCGACACCTGTGCGCCGTCGCGGTTGGCCCCGAAGAACGGCTCGGCGAGATCCTTGTAGAACTGCGACCGGTCGGTCAGGACGCCGTTGCGGATGTCGTCGAGCGCCTCGATCGGGGTGCCCTCCGGATTGGCGTCGGACTTCAGCATGATGGGAGGTACGGCACCCGCCGTGATGACCCGGGCGACGCGGGTTCCGCCGTGCTGCGCTGCGTAGCGGACGACCTCGCCGCCTCCGGTGGAGTGACCGATGAGAGTGAGCTCCTGCAGATCGAGTGCCTCGACGAGTTCGGCGAGGTCGCGAGCATACGTGTCCATGTCGTTGCCGGTGTAGGTCTTCGAGGAACGTCCGTGGCCGCGGCGATCGTGGGCAATGGCGCGGTATCCGGCGTCGGCGAGCAGCTTGAGTTCGAGCTGCCACGCATCCGAGGACAGCGGCCACCCGTGGCTGAGCAGCACCGGCTTACCGGTGCCCTGCTCGGTGTAGTAAATCTCGGTTCCGTCGGTTGTGGTGATGTACGGCATGGTGAGCTCCTCGAATGGAAATGCTGGGCCCCGAAAGGGTGGTACCCAGAACACTCGTCCACGCGCGCGTCGATGTCGTCGCGGCTGGCGTCCACACCGTGTGCCTGATTTCGGCCGGGCGCGATACCGGCTAGCCGGTAGGCGCCGCGATGGTGACCGTGAGAGACGTGCCCGCACCGGGAGGGCTGTGCAGTGCCAGCGTGCCGCCTGCTGCCGCCACCCTGTCGTGCAGACCGATCAGGCCCGATCCGAGGGTGGGGTCGGCGCCGCCCCGACCGTCGTCGGCGACGGTGAGGGTCAGGTCGCCGTCGGTGACGACCGCAGTCACCTGGACATGTGAGGCGCCGGCGTATTTGGCAGTGTTGGTGAGTGATTCGGCGACGACGTAATACGCTGCCACTTCGATGGAGTCGTCCAGGCGAACCGGAATGTCCGTCGTGAGCGATACCGGTACCGGGCTGCGACGAGCAAGCGTCTTGAGTGCAGGCGCCAGTCCGCCGCGCGAGAGGATGGCGGGGTGTATGCCGCGTGAGAGCTCGCGGAGATCGGAGTGTATCTGCGCGAGTGTGTCGACACTGCGGTCCAGGCTCTGTCTCAGCTCGCGCAGATCCTCGGGAACGACGGCCTGTGCTGTTCTCAATTCCATTCCGAGAGAGACGATTCTCTGTTGCGCGCCGTCGTGCAGGTCTCGTTCGATGCTCCGTCGGGCCTGGTCCGCAGCGGCGACGACACGAGCCCGCGACCGGGTGAGCTCTTCTCGCGTCTCGCTGTTGTAGACGGCGGTGGCGAGGAGGTCCGCGAAGTCGGTCAGTCGGTCTTGCAGATCGGGCTCGACCGAGCTCTCGGTGGAGCCGACGACGATCGCACCCCAGATTCTTCCGTCGACGCTGATCGGTACGCCCAGGCCGAGTGCAATTCCTCGGCCCTGGAGACGGTCGACGATATCGCCTGTTGCGGTGGTGAAGTCGATCGTCGCGGGTCGGCCCGTCGCGGCGACCGCGGTGCACACGTTGTGTCCGCCGAGCGTGAGCCTTTCACCGGGAGTGAGCCGATGTCCTTCGGTGGTGTCACGCCCCGCGAGCACCACGTACGTCCCCGGCGTCGAGCTGTCCAACCCCGAACGAGCCTGCACGGGGTCGAAATGCACGGGGTCGAAATGCACGACGGAGACGTGCTCGATGCCGAGACCTCCGGCGAGCTCGGCGGTGACGGCGGCGTAGACCTCGTCCGGCTCGGCCCTGGAGGCGACGAGGGTGGCGACCCGTCGAAGCGACGCTTGTTGTCGCGCCAACGCCGTGGCTCGGCGGTTCTGCCGCGCCGATTCCACTGCACGCAAACGGGACTGCCCGACGAGCGTGTTCGTCAGCAGCGCGAGAGCCAGGAAGACGACGACTGCGGGGACCAGGCTTTCGCTGCTTTCGATGACGTGGATGTACGCGTATGCCGCGGCGCTGGCAATCGAGGTCGCGATCGACAACCGAAATCCCCAACCGGCGGAGACGACCAGCACACCGAACAGGAAGACCGCGCCGAAGGCGTTCTCGGGTGCGATCCGTTTGAGCATCAGAACCACGACGATCTCGACCAGAACGAGCGCCGCGGCGAGGGCGATTCCGCAGGCGACGGGAGGGGAGCTGGGACGCAGCACCAGGGTGACGAGGCGCTCCTTGCGTGCAACGGACGTAGTCATCGGACGTAGTCATCGGACGTAGCCCGCGGGACGAGTATTCCGGCTAGCGGGCATGTCGGCCGAGGCGGCGTCTGACACCCTGGGTGAAGTGAAGTCCTTCGCCCGCAGCTGCCTCATCGTCGACGACAGCGACGCGTTCTGCCTGTCGGCGCGCCGAATTCTGGAGGCGACAGACGTCACGGTCGTCGGAACTGCGTCGACGCTCGCGCAGGCGGTGGAGATCGTCCTGGGCGCACGCCCGGATCTGGTTCTGGTCGACATCGACCTCGGTGACGAGAGCGGGTTCGACGTGGTGGAAGCAATCGCCGAGGCGGGCGCCGAATCACGGCCGTCGATCATTCTGGTGTCCACGCACGACGAAGACGACTTCGCGGACCTCGTGGAATCGAGCTCGGCCGTCGGGTTCCTGCCGAAGTTCGACCTGTCGGCCGAGTCGATTCGAACGCTGCTCACGACAGTGTGTCGAGATACATGATCACGGCGCGCACGCGTCGGTGGTCGTCCGCGGTCTCGGCCAGATCCAGCTTGGTGAGAATGCTGCGGACGTGCTTCTCGACGGTGCCCTCGGTGATCCACAGGCGACGGCCGATACCGGCGTTGGACAGCCCCTCGGCCATGTGAGTGAGCACGTCACGTTCCCGTGCGGTCAGCGCGCCCAGCGGATCGTCGCGGCGTTTCGCCGCAACCAACTCGTAGACGAGCGCAGGATCGATCACGGACGATCCTGCGGCGACGCGTTCGACGACGCCGACGAAATCGTCGACATCGGTGACGCGACTCTTGAGCAGATACCCGATGCCCTGGGCCGACCCGTTCTTCATGTCGTCGAGCAGTTCCAGCGCATGCTCCACCTCGACGTGAGCGGAGAGCAGAAGCATCGAGACGCCCGGGAATTCGCTGCGAATGCGGAGTGCGGCGTCGAGCCCCTCCGCGGTGTAGGTCGGCGGCATTCTGATGTCGACGATCGCCAACTGCGGACGCTCACGGTCCACCAGTGCGAGCAGTTCCTCGGCGTCGCCTGCCGTGCCGACCACGTCGAGCTCGGCCCGAGTCAGCAGGCTGGACAGCCCCTCCCTCAGCAGTACGTCGTCATCGGCGATCACTACCCGCAGCCCTGCCATCACGCTCCCTCACGCTGGTGTCGAGAGAGCAGTGTGCATCGGCGGTGCGTCCGCCGTCATCAGTCGTTCGACTCTAAAGCTGCGGCGGCGAAGTCCGCCATGGACGGAAACTCGAGACCGTAGCCGACGTCGCCCGTCGGCTCGGGTGTCGCGCCCCACCCCGGTCGTGCGTGTCGACGGTTGATCCACACGGAGGCGAGGCCGTGGCGCGCAGCAGGGACGTGGTCGTGGAACAGGCTCTGCGCGACGTGCAGAAGTCGGGTCCTCGGGATGCCGAGATCCGCGAGCGTGGCGTCGAGAGCGTCGAAGTGCTGGGGTGCCGGCTTGTACGCTCCGACATCCTCCGCGGTGATGATCCGGTCGAATCGAACGCCGAGACGGGCGTTGCTTCCGGCGAATCCGTCGCGGTGAACGTTGGACAGGATGATCAACGAGTATCTCGACGCGAGAGCCGCCAGAGCGTCGTGACTGTCTGCGAACGCGGGCCACTCGGGGACCGAACTGCCCAGGCGCGTCGCCCACGTATCGGAGACCGGAGCCCCGAGAACCTCGCCGGTGCGACGGAACGCGTCGGCGAGGATGTCGGGATACAGCGACCCGGGTGAATCCACCTCGGCCTGCGCCTCGTTCGCGGCGTACGCGAGCAACAGTTCCTCGTCGGACATCGTCAGCCCGACATCCCGCGCCCAGGGCGCGAGAACCGCGGCGATTCCGGTTTCCCAATCGATCAGAGTGCCGTAACAATCGAAACTCAAGACGTCGTACTGGGCAAGATCCACGGACGGTCCTCACTGCTCGGCTCGGCTCAACACCGTAACGCCGGATATCGCGGACCGCACGTGGTGCGAGTTCGACGCCGGGCGTCAGTCCGAGGACTTGCCTTCAGTTGCGTCCCCGTCGGTTGCATCCCCGTCGGCGAGATCCGGAGCGAGCTCGCGGGTGGCCATGCCGCCGTTCTTGCCTTCGTCGACGGGACCAGGATGCCCGCCCTTCGGAGAATCCTCGGAGCGGGCATCGGTGTTGCTGTGGTCAGGGGTGTTGCTGTGGTCAGGGGTGTTGGTCATGCCGACTGGAGTAACCGTTGTCCAGCGGCTTCAACCGCCGGGCACGGTACGGGCGCTAGGCGGTCCTGACTTCCTCCGGCTGAACGCGCTCGGCCGGCTGGTCGGCTGCAGGCCTGCGGATGAAGAACGAGGCCGCTACCGCGACGAGGGAGACGACGCCTCCGCACAGGAAGGCGGTGTGGATACCGTCCTGGCTGGCCGCGGTCTCCGCGACTCCGGAGGCAACGCGTGAGGCTGCCGTCGTGGACATGACGGTCACGAACAGTGCCGTACCGGCGGCGCCCGCCAACTGCTGGAGGGTGTTGAAGATCGCGCTGCCGTGCGAGTAGAGGTGCTTCGGCAACGATCCCAGCGACGACGTCATCAGCGGTGTCATGATCGTGGCGAGACCGACCGACAGAACACAGTGGATCGCGACGACCATCGGGAGCGAGGACTCGGCGTCGAGCAGGGTCATCGCCCAGAGAGCGGCGCTGACGATCATCGCCCCGGGAATGACGAGGGGCCGCGGGCCGATTCGGTCGAATGCGCGTCCGACGAACGGCGCGAGCAGGCCCATCGTCAGACCGCCGGGCAGAAGCATGAGTCCGGTGGTCAGCGTGTCGAGTCCGAGGATGTTCTGCAGGTACATCGGCAGCAGGATCAAGGCACCGAACAGGGCCATCATGCTGATCATCAGCATGCCGAGTCCGATGGTGAACGTCGGTGTGGAGAACGGCCGCATGTTGAGCAGGGCACGCTCCGAGTCCTGACGGGCGATCTGTCGCATCACGAAGATCGCCAGCGCAACCACTCCGACGGTCAACGGAATCCACACGGGGATCGACGATCCCTCGGCGGAGTGGCCGATGCTGCTCAGCCCGTAGACGAGTCCACCGAATGCCAGCGCGGACAGTACGACCGACAACCCATCGAAGGATGGCCTGCTGGTCGGCGTCACGTTCTTGACCAGTCCGACGCCGATGCCGAAGGCGATCAACGCGATCGGCAGCACGAGCCAGAACATCCAGCGCCAGTCGAGTGCGTCGAGGATGATGCCGGAGATCGTCGGGCCGACGGCAGGAGCCACGGCGATCACGATGGAGATGACGCCCATCATCTTTCCTCGCTCGTGGGCCGGAACGAGGTTGAGGACGGTGTTCATCAGCAACGGCAGCATGAGGGCGGTGCCGCTGGCCTGGACGATGCGGCCCGCGAGCAACAGTTCGAACCCGGGAGCCGACGCCGCCAGCAGGGTGCCGACGGTGAACAACGTCATCGCGGCGACGAACACCTGACGCAACGTGAAGCGCTGGAACAGGTATCCGGTCGTCGGGATGACGACGGCCATGGTGAGCATGAAGCCGGTGGTCAGCCATTGTGCGGTCGTTGCGGTGATGCTCAGGTCCACCATCAACCGCGGCAGCGCGACACTCATGATCGTCTCGTTGAGGATCATGACGAATGCCGCGACCACCAGGACGCCGATGAGCAGCTTCCCGCCCGGCGGCAGCTGTGAGGCCTCGTTCTTGCTCGGCGAAGTATCCATCGCGTCTGTCTGCATGTTCAGTGATTCCTCGAAGTGTGGCCGACGTTCTTGTTGACAGTGTGCGGCGAACTGACAGTGACTGTCAACTTGGAATGGACTGGTATGTTGAGGCCAACAGAAAGGGTGACGCGGAGATGAACAATGCGGGTGGGGCGCCAGCGCAGTCCGATCACGCGCAGTCCGATCATGCGCAGTCCGATCATGCGCAGTCCGATCATGCGCCGCCGGTGCTCGATCTAAGGGAACGACGGCGGCGCGAGACCCGGCTGGACATCAACCTGGCTGCGCTCGACTTGTTCGAGCAGCGGGGAGTGGCCGCGACGACCGTCGACGAGATCGCCAAAGCGGCAGGCGTGTCGCCCAGTACGTTCTTTCGTCAGTTCAAGACGAAGGAAGAGTCGATCCTGTCGGTGGATCTCGATCTGGACGCCGAGATCGAGCAGTGGCTCGAGCACACCGACGCGCGCGACATCGACCTCGCCGGGATGGAAGCGATCTACGAACGCGCCGCTCTTCGGCTCGTCGGAGCCTCGGAGGAAACCACGAGCCGCGTGCTGCGTGCGCGTCGACTCATCAACGGAGACGCGCAGTTGCGAGCCACTGCGATCGCGATGGATGCAACCGCGCTGTGCCGCTTGTCCGACGCGCTGACGAGCGCCCTGAACGGCACGCGATCACGCACGTTCGCACGGCTGATGGTCGAGAGCGCGGGAATGACCCTTCGGATCGCGTTCGACGAGTGGGCCACACGCGTCGATGCAGGCGAGGACGCCGATCTCGCGGAAATCTATCGAACTACGCGCGGTGAACTGCGACAGGTGATCGGGCAGCAATAGTCTTCTCCACATGATTGCCACACTGCGGAGCCGCATCGTTCGGACGGCTGCGTACCGGCGCCTGTCCACTCGGGCGAGCGGACCGCTGACCCCCACTCGCGCTGCCGCCAGGCTGTCGGCGTACGTCTACGGAAACATCCTCGTGCTGACCGCGGTGGTCGCGGCGTCGCCCGCGAGCATCGACGACGGCGACGCGTTCCTCCTCGTGCTGGCCACCGCATCGACGACGTTCGTTGCCCACGTGTTCGCCGAGATCGTCGCGCGCAGCAACATTCCCGAGTCGGTGCACGGATCGACCGACACCCAGAAGAAGCAGACGGTGATCGACGAGATCCGAGACGCCGTCCCCATCGCGTCGTCCGGCACCGTTCCGGCGGCGATCCTCGCCCTCGCCTGGCTGTGGATCCTGCCGACGTTCTGGGCGCAGCTCATCGCCGGTGGGGTCGTGGTGTTTCGCATCGCGACACTGCAGATCGTCGCTCAGCGACTACGCGGCGAACCCCTCACGTTCAAGGTGTTCGTCGCCGGCCTGGTGACCGCGGCTCTGGCCGCCGTCATCGTGTTGCTGAAGGTCTACACCTCGCACTGAACTGTCAGGGCCGGCAGTCTCAGGCCAGGCAGAGTCAGGTCAGGTTCACCCGACCGAGCGGCTCGCCCCCGTCCAGGACTCGCAGAATGTCTTCCGCTGCCGAGCGACTCGCGCTCGCGCGTGCCTGCGCGGTCTGGCCGGCGAGGTGAGAAGTGACCACGACGCTCGGAAGCTCGCGCAGCGCACTGGCGGTCGGCAACGGCTCGACGTCCACCACGTCGAGCCCGGCCCCTGCGATACCGCCCGAGCGCACCGCGTCCGCCACGGCGTCCTCGTCGACCAGGGAACCTCGGGCCGTATTGATCAGCGAAGCAGTGCTTTTCATGATCGACAGTTCGCGAACGCCGATCATGCGCTTGTTCCGGGCCGTCGGCCGCACGTGCAGCGACACGAAATCGGACTCGGCAAGCACCTCGTCGAGACCGCAGTACTGCACCCGCCTCGCGGGGTCGGGGTACGACGTGTGGACCAGTACTCTCATTCCGAAACACGCGGCGAGCTCGGCCAGACGTGACCCGCTCGGCCCGAATCCGATGATCCCCAGCGTCGACCCGCGTAGTTCGACGGTGTCGTGCCGCGGCCAACCTCCGCTCGCCACCCCGGCGAGCGTCTCGCCGACGCGTCGAGCGCACATCGAGACCAGCATGAACGCCATCTCGGCGACGGCGTTGCTGTTGGCCCCCGGTGTGTTGCACACGGCGACCCCACGCCGCGAGGCCGCGTCCACGTCGATGGTGTCGTAACCCACCCCGCTGCGCGCAATGACGGTGAGATCGGGTGCTGCATCGATCATCTCGGCCGTGATCGGTTCTCCCGCCACGAGGGCGGCGTCGGCGACGGAGAGCAGCGAGGCCATCTCACCCGGAGGGCGCGCACCGCGTGCCGGGCTGTGGACGGTGGTGTGCCCACGGCCGCGAAGAAGCCGGTCGACGTCGTCACCCGGTTCGAGATAGTCGGTGGTGATCAGAATCCGTGCCATGCTCAGTGGCCGCTGACGTCCGACGCGAGCAGAGCATCCTTCACCGCGGCGCCGAGGCCGGCGGTGGTACCCGTGCCACCCAGATCCGGTGTGGCGTAGGAGCCGTCGGCCAGAACGGACTCGACGGCACGCAGAACCGCGGCGCCTGCCTCGGGCTCGCCGAGGTGCTCGAGCATCAGCGACGCGCTCCAGATCTGCCCGATCGGATTGGCGACGCCCTGCCCGGCGATGTCGGGTGCGGAACCGTGTACCGGCTCGAACAGGCTCGGGAACATCCTCTCCGGGTTGATGTTCGCGCTGGGTGCGATCCCGATCGTCCCGGTGCAGGCCGGGCCGAGATCGGACAGGATGTCGCCGAACAGGTTGCTGGCGACGACCACGTCGAACCAATCCGGATGCATCACGAAGTTCGCGGTCAGAATGTCGATGTGGTACTTGTCCACTCGGACGTCGTCGTACCCGGCGGCCATCTTCTCGACGCGTTCGTCCCAGTACGGCATGGTGATGGAAATCCCGTTGCTCTTCGTGGCCGAGGTCAGGTGGCGCGCAGGTCGCTGCTGGGCGAGATCGAAGGCGTACTTCAGGATTCGATCGACTCCCGTCCTGGTCATCACGGTTTCCTGGATGACGGTCTCCCGGTCCGTGCCCTCGAACATCGTGCCGCCGATGCTCGAGTACTCACCCTCGGTGTTCTCGCGAACGACATAGAAGTCGATCTCGCCCGGCTCGCGTCCGGCCAGAGGGCTTGTCACGCCCGGCATCGACTTGACCGGCCGGAGGTTGACGTACTGATCGAACGTGCGACGAAACTGCAGGAGGCTGCCCCACAACGACACGTGATCCGGCACCACATCCGGCCACCCGACCGCGCCGAAGAAGATGGCGTCGAAGCGATTCAGTTGATCGAACCAGCCGTCGGGCAGCATCTTTCCGTGGGCGGTGTAGTACTCCGCACTCGCGTAGTCGAACTCCTCGATATCGAGCGTGAAGTCGAACGTCGACGCGGCCGCCTGCAGAACCGCGAGACCCTCGGGAACCACTTCCTTGCCGATTCCGTCTCCGGCGATGACAGCGATTCTGTGCGTGGAACCCATCGAGCGGTCCTCCTGGTGTCGGTCTGTAGGTATCGGTCTATAGGCGTCGGTCTGTAGGTGACCGTTCGGTTCGACAGTAATTCGCAAGAAGCCGCGGAGAAAGGGGGCATCTGGCAAAGTATTCTTTCCTTGTAGGAAAGAAAGGCGTCGAATGCAGAAGGACGATCTCGGATTCTTCGAGGTGGTGGCCAGATCGGCGAGCCTCACCGCTGTGGGGCGCGAGCTGGGGGTGTCCGTCTCCTCGGTCAGCAAACGACTCGCTCAGCTCGAATCCAGGTTGGCGGTCCGCCTGGTCCATCGCAGTACCCGCAGGCTCACGTTGACGCCGGAAGGTGAGCGGTACGCACGCGGTGCCGCGGCCATTTCGGCCGACGTGGCCGAGCTGGAGGAATCGATCAGCGGCCACTACGCGGAGCTGCGGGGTCGACTTCGGGTTCACTCGTCGGTCGGGTTGGGGCGGGCGCACATCGCGCCACTGATGGCGGAGTTCGTGGCGTTGCACCCGAGACTCGAGGTGGACGTGGAACTCTCCGCGACACCTCCGGCGGCATCGATGACGCCGTACGACCTCTCCATCCGGGTTGGTGCGCTGCAGGATTCGAGGTCCACCGCCAAGCGGCTCGCGCGCAGCCGTCGGATCGTGGTCGCCTCGCCCGGGTACGTCGCCGAACACGGATCGCCTCGCACCATCGAGGAGATCCGCCGGCACAACTGCATCGTGCTGCGGCAGGACGCGGGTGACTTCGTGCTGTGGCGATTCGGCGTCGGCGCCGACGAGACGGCGCTGCGGGTCTCCGGGAACATGACGAGCAACGACGGGGACGTCACCACCGCGTGGTGTGTGGAGGGACGCGGTCTGCTGATGCGATCGCTGTGGCACGTCGGTCCGATGCTGCGCGACGGCTCGTTGGTGCAGGTTCTTCCGGACATCGCTACCCCCGACGCGGACATTCATGCCGTCTACTCGGCGGCTCCGCAGGTTCCACGACGGGTGCGCGCGGCCGTCGATCATCTTCGCGAACACCTGCCGCCGCGCCTGTCCGCGTGAAACTGCTGACGACGTAGATAATGGACGAATGCGGTCGCGCCAGAAGGTCCTCAACGCAACTCTGCGGTTGATCGAGGACGGTGGATTCGAGGGGGTCAACGTTGCCGCGGTCGCCGGTGCCGCGGGGGTCTCGCGGCAAACCGTCTACAGCATCTTCGGGTCTCGCGAAGAGGTCGTGTCTCAGGCGGTGGCCAGTCTGGTGCTGGAGATTCTGGGCGGCATTCGTGCGAGGCTCGAATCCACCGGCTCCGTGGCGGAGTTCGCGACCGAGATGATCGTGTCGGGACGTGACGCGTTTCGCTCCAATCCCGTGCTCGCGGCGCTTCTGGTGGCGGAGCAGGGAAACCCTGTCTTCGACTACGGGATGATCGCGCGCGCCAAACCTGTTGCGCGGCAGTTCTTCGACTCGCTCGTCGATCGCGGCATGGTCGACGAGCGGCACCTGGACGAGATCGTCGAGATCACCGTGCGCCTCGGCCTGTCGGTGATCGTCTTCGACAGCGATGCAGTGCGTACGGACGAGTCCCTTCGTGAGTTCCTCGGCAGGTGGCTCGAACCCGCGCTCGACCGACTGGCCTGACACCGCGTCCGAGAAAACCTTGACACTTCTTCGCCGGGGTGTCTAGTTTTGGGTCGACGCGGTCCGAAGGGGCTGTCGTTTCCGACGGGGTGGGGGTGGGCTCGTTGCCGACTGTGAGTCGCAGAACGTTCTTGACCGGGGCGGGGGTCGCTGTTGCGGGCGCCGCACTGGGAGGTAGCCGGGCCGGTGCCCGCTCGAGGGTGAACCGGGTGCCTCTCGTTCGAGAGGACCACCGCGTCGTCGTCGTGGGGTCCGGATTCGGCGGCGGCGTCGCCTCGCTTCGATTGGCGGAGGCCGGTGTGCCGGTGACGGTCCTCGAGCGTGGAATGCGCTGGCCGACGGGCCCGAACGCCGAGACGTTCCCGCACGCGGCCAACCCGGACAAACGCATTCTGTGGCACAGGTCCAACCCGCAGTTCTTCGGGAGACCGGTCGCCTTCGATCCGTACGCCGGTCTCCTCGAGGCCGTCGTCGGAGACAACATGACGGCGCTGTGTGCGGCCGGCGTCGGAGGCGGGTCACTCGTCTACCAGGGAATGACACTGCAACCCGCGGAACACGTCTTCGACGCCAATTTCCCGGACGGCCTCGACTGGAGGACCCTCGACCGCGTGCACTACCCGCGCGTGGCACGCATGCTCGGGCTGGCCACCGCACCGGACGAACTGATCGACAGTCCCAACTACCAGGCAGCGCGAGTGTTCGCCCGGAACGCGGAGCGTGAGGGATTTCCGGTATCGAAGATTCCGATGCCGATCGACTGGAACTACGCCCTCGCAGAACTGCGCGGAGAAATGGCACCGTCCTACACCAACGGCGACGGCGCTCTCGGGGTGAACAACGGTGGCAAGAACTCGGTCGACGTCACCTACATCGCCGCGGCCGAGGCGACGGGACTCGTCACCGTGGAAGTCCTGCACGAGGTCAGGGACGTGGAGAGGGCGCCCGACGGCAGGTGGACCCTCTACGTCGACCGAACGGACCTGTCGGGTGTGGTGCTCGAGAACAAGATTCTGACGACCGACACGCTGGTCATGGCCGCGGGAAGCACCAACACCACCAAGTTGCTGCTGCGGGCGTCCGCGTCGGGGCGTATCCCCGACATGCCGGATGCTCTCGGCGAAGGATGGGGTACCAACGCAGACCGCATCTACGTGTGGACCGACATCGTGAACGGGTTCGGACCGCAGCAGGGAGGACCCGTCGTCTACGGGAGCTTGCAGTGGGACGATCCGAATGCTGCCTTCACGATCATCCAGGCGTCGTTCCCGCCGCTCGGACTGGACGGCCGAAGTACGACGATGGTCGGGTACGGCGTGAGCGAGGGACGCGGAAGATTCGTGTACGACAGTGCCGTCGACGATGCGGTACTGCGGTGGCCGTGGGAGGGTGACTCGGGTATTCAGTTGTCGAAGATCGGGCCGGCTGCACACCGGTTGGCCGGTCCGTCGGGTGTACTCACCGACACCAACGCCCTCGTGCCGACCACGTGGCATCCACTCGGCGGCGCCAACATGGGTTCGGTGTGCGATCTCGAAGGTCGTGTCCTCGGGCAGCGTGGACTGTACGTTCTCGACGGGGCGCTTCTCCCCGGCAATGCGGCCGCCTGCAATCCGTCGATGACCATCGCAGCCATCGCAGAACGCGCCCTCGACCGATTGGTCACCGAGGACGTCGGCACGATCATCTAGCGTCCCGAGCGCAGAGCATTCAGAAGGGCGCCCGGTAGTTTCGTGTTTCTCGGGCTGCGATGACGGTTCGATGCTCGACGAACATGCGCCGAATGAACGTGGCATCCTCCCGGTCCTGGGTGTCGGTCATCCGCGCGATATCGCCGAGCGAGGGTATGCGAATGGTGCCGTCGGCCATCGGAGAATTCATGTTGGCGACCTTCGACCACGTCGAATCGGTGTCGGAGATGTGCATCTCCCACCATGTCGGCTCGTACAGTGCGTCGGAGGGCACCCGCTCCAGCGCCGCAGCAGCGTCTGCTCTGTCGGCGGACATGGGGTGCGCCGAGTCGTCCAGATCGCATGGGTCGACGACGTAGCCCATGCCGTTCTCTCGGTCCGAGTTCCATATCCACGATTCAGGCCGCATGCGGTGTTTCGATGTATGTCGGAACGTCGCGGGCACCACGACTGTCCCGAAGGTCGACGGTGTGATGTGGCGCAAGCCCGACGTCGACACCCAGTAGATCGCGTCGCCGGCCAATACCGCAGCGTTCCACAGCTTCAGTGTCTTCGCTTGATGGTGGTATTTGCACAGAGGCTGCAGGTTGGATCGAACGGTCCATCCGCCTGCGATGGGATCGTTGTGGTCGAACGGTACGACGTGGTCGATCTCGCACCGTTCGGACGGCACACTGCACCCAGGAAATGTGCACGTGCAGTGCGTAGCTCGCGTGAGTGCGACAAGCTCGGCCGACGGCCTGTACGTCAGCGCGCCAGGTGGCGGCTCGAGGAAACCGCCATGGCCGTCGGGGTGTACTCCGCGGGTCAACGATGAATTTTGCGCCGACGCGGACAGGAAGTCCTGTATGCACTTCGACAGATCGATGTCGCGGTGTCGGCCCTTCGACGACGTTGTTCTGTTGGCGGAAGCGGATTCCCGTGAAGGCAGCGGAGCTGCCGACCGGATCTTGCCACGGCGCAGCAGCCGCACAGCGCGCGGACCTTCCGACGCGCCGCCGCCCGAAGTTACCCGCGGTACAGGACCGGACGGAACATCAGGGTCGGACGGAACACCAGGGCCACCTGAGTCACCGGGGCCGTCGGTATCGCGGTCCCCGTCGTTGCCGTCGTTGCCGTCGTTGCCGTCGGTGTTGTGTTGCGGCGAGGCATCGTCGGACTCGACCCGGGCTTCGGCGGTGCGATCGGTTGCAGTGGTCGCGTGGTGCGCGGCGTCGAGAAGTTCGGTCAGTAGGATCTGCCACTCGGCACTGCCGGCAATGTGTCGTGCGATTTCAGGGTCGAGAACGGTTCCGTCTCCGAGGGTCGCGGGTTCGTTGGTCAGCCCCAGCAGTGTCTTGATGTCGATCATGATCTGGAGCAGGTGGGGGCGACGATCCTTGTGGACTCGCTCGGTGCTGCGGACAGGGCACTCTGCTCGACCGCAGGTGCAGAGGATGTAGTCCTCGCGGTGGAAGAGAGCCAGCAGTGCGAATCCTCGGAGCTGCTTCTTGGTCCGCGGATCACGGGAGCACACTGTCCCGATCAATTCTTCCAGAACTGAGTTGCATTCCGCGCCTTCGAGAGTGGACATCTTGGCAATGAGGGTGGCCGTACCGTCATCGCCTCGCTTCACCTCGGCGCAGCGCTCCTCGGATTCGGTTGCTTTCTGAGCGGCGGAGGCTTCGGCGGCGTCGTGCTCGAACCAGGCTCGCCAGATGTTCTCCTTGAGTGCTCTGGTGTTCATGCGCAGCGCGGCCGACAGTATGGACTCCTCCAACGCCGCGACCGTGGTGTCGCGTGCCTTCTCCAAGGTGAGTGCGATTGCCCGGGCGCGTGGGTAGTCCAAGTCGCCCTCGTCGAAGGCTGCGGAGACCCGAGGTAGGCGCCACGCGAGTTGCGCACCGACGGTCAACAGGTCACGCGTCATCATGCGGGAGAGGGACAATGCGACGGCGGCCTCGCATTCGACCGTGCGCCTGGCCAACGCGATGTCGGCTTCGTCCTCTCCTAAGTGATGTACGTCCATCTCCGTTGCGAATCTGAGTTCGGTCAAGTCGTGTACCGAACGGACCACCGCGGCAGCGCACCTGTTCTCGGCCCGGCGGGCATCTGCAAGCGAGGACAGCGCCGTCGCCGCAGCTGCATCGGCAGCTGCGCGAACCTCTCTGGTCGTGCCCCCCTGCATTCCCATGCCCCAAGTGTAATCGAACATCTATGCCCCTCCTTACTTTTGTGTGGGTAGCTTGACCTCGATTCCGCCGAGGTTGAGATAGATCATTGCTGTCAGTGATGCGGCGGAATGGTGGCCGTAGCC
>NZ_NPFZ01000049.1:0-1015 GCF_002259425.1 Rhodococcus sp. 14-2470-1a | reverse complement strand
GATTCCATCAACGCATTATCGAGCGCATCGCCGACGCTTCCGATCGATCCGGCCAGCCCCGATTCGATCAACGCTTCGGTGAAGGCAAGCGAAGTATATTGCGAGCCGGCATCGGAGTGATGTACCAAACCTGTTGCAGTGAAAGCGACATCGGAGCGTCTACGAGTGAACAAGGCCTGCTCCAGCACCCCCGAAACCAACGGTGTCGCCTTAGTCGTCATCACCCGCCACCCCAGAATCCGGCGGGAGAACACATCGACCACAAACGATGTGTAGACGAACCCAGCCAACGTCCAGCAATACGTGAAGTCAGCAACCCACCACTGATCCGGGCGGCTCGGCGCATCCCACTGACGCTCGATCAGATCCGGATGTCGAGATGCCCGATCGTCCGACCGAGTGGTCACCGTGCGACGCCGCCCGCGGACGACGCCGACCGCGCCACAGATCGTCATCAACCGACCGACTTGATCGCGACCCATCTCGTGACCGGCGCGTTTCATCGCATGCCACATTTTCCGCACTCCGTAGAGACGCCTGTTGGCCACGTAGAGCCGGTGCACTGCGTTCGCGGAGTACGCCTCCTCGAGAGCCGCTGAAGAGATGGTGCCGCGCTTCTTGGCTGCGTAGTAGGTGGACGGGGCGATCTTGATGCCGTGCTCGCGGAGTACGGTGCAGATCGGGTCGACCCCGAATCGGTGGCGGTATTCGTCGATGTAGTCGACGATCACCGAAGTCGGCGGTCGACCTCCGCCGCCGCGAAAAACGCTGACGCCGTCTTGAGAATCTCATTGGCTCTTCGTAATTCAGAGTTCTCGCGTCGCAATGCTTTCAGCTCGGCGTCGCGATCAACGCCAGGTTCGGCCTCACTCCGACCACTCGGCGGCTCGTCCTTCTCGACCCAATTCCGGATCGTCGCGGGATTGATATCGAGCAACGCTCCGACGTGTTTCCGAGCGGCGACCTTGGTGTCGCCTGCCCCGGCCAGACGGTCCCGATACATCCGAACCGCCCG
>NZ_NPFZ01000012.1:0-1067 GCF_002259425.1 Rhodococcus sp. 14-2470-1a | reverse complement strand
CTCTGTACTACTCACTCTTGCAAGGAGTTTCCTCATGCGTACCAAAGTCATTGCCTCGATCGCTGCTGCTGCTGCGAGCGCGTTCCTCGTCGTCGGCTGTAGCGACAACGGGGCCGATTCGTCGATGGATGGCCATTCGATGGGATCGATGTCCTCGACGCCGGCATCGTCCGCGCCGGCGGGTTCGACGGCGCAGTTCAACGATGCCGACGTGATGTTCGCGCAGATGATGTACCCGCACCACGCGCAAGCAGTCGAGATGGCCGACATGGCCGAAGGCCGCACCGACAACACGGAGGTCCTGTCACTGGCATCGGCGATCGCATCCGCGCAACAGCCCGAGATGGACCAGATGACGGCGTGGCTGGCCGAGTGGGGTAAGCCCGCGCCCTCGGCTGACATGAGTCAGATGGGCGGGATGGACCACAGCTCCGGCAGCGGCATGATGACCGCTCAGGACATGGACGCGTTGATGGTAGCGTCGGGACCGGAATTCGACCGCCAGTGGTTGACGATGATGATCGCCCACCACACCGGCGCGATCGAGATGGCGAACACCGAAATAGCGGACGGTTCCAATCCTGACGCCCTGGAGATGGCCCGCGCCATCGTCGCCACTCAGCAGCAGGAAATCGAGACCATGCAGCGGCTGCTCGGCTGACCCGGCCCGCTATAAACAACGATGGCCGCATCCTCTCCGGCGGAGAGGGTGCGGCCATCAGCGCTTCGCAGTCGTCAGGGCTGCGTTTCCGGTACGAGATCAGCTCTCACAGTGACGGTGTGCGCTGCGACGGAGAATTGGAACTCCCCTCGTTCACCGCTCCGGTGATGGTGTCGGGCGTGAGGTCGAGTCGCCGAAGCAGCTGCGCGTTCGCGGCGACGATGATCGTCGACAGCGACATCAGGATCGCGCCGATCGACATGGGCAGCACGAACCCGACCGGCGCGAGCACTCCTGCCGCGAGCGGAACTGAGATGAGGTTGTATCCCGCTGCCCACCAGAGGTTTTGCTTCATCTTCCGGTACGAGGCGCGCGAGAGTTCGATCACCGACAACACCGACCTCGG
>NZ_NPFZ01000061.1:0-1100 GCF_002259425.1 Rhodococcus sp. 14-2470-1a | reverse complement strand
AACGGCGGTCTGTAGCCTAGCGTTGCTCTGGGGCGTTCGTTCAGCTCCAGGGCAACGCGCTGCAGATCTTCGGCGGAGTGGACCGACAGGTCGGTGCCTTTCGGAAAATATTGGCGCAGTAGCCCGTTGGTGTTCTCGTTCGTTCCCCGTTGCCACGGCGAGTGAGGATCAGCGAAGTAGATCGCCACTCCTGTGGCCACACTGATCTCCGAGTGGGCTCGCATCTCGAAACCCTGATCCCACGTCACCGACCGTTTCAGCAGGTCAGGCAACGATTGCAACGCCTCGATCATCGCATCGCGGACCTGCACCGCGCCGTGGCCGTCGGGCAAATGCAACAGCAGTGTCGTCCGGGTGGTGCGTTCGACGAGCGTTCCGATCGCGGACTTGTTGTTCTTGCCCATGATCAGATCACCCTCCCAATGCCCTGGAACAGTACGCCCCAGAACTTCCTCGGGCCGCTCGGCAATACCGACCTTGTCAGGAATATGCCGAGCATTCTTCGACTTGGCGACTCGGCCGTGCGGTTTGCGAAATGCTCGACCGGTGCGCAGGGCTGCGCCTATCTCCTTCCTCAGTCCACCACGCGGAAGTACGTAAATCGCCTGGTAGATCGTTTCGTGCGACACCTGCATCTCCGGTCGGTCGGGGAAATCCTGCTTCAGTGTCTGCGAAATCTGCTGCGGCGACCACTTCTTGTTCAGTCCCCTGATCACCTCGCCTCGAAGCTCGCCGTCGGTGGCCAACTTCGACATTTTCGGACGGCGCATCGCAGCATCGGCGCGGCGCTGCGCAGAGACAGCTCGGTAGCTGCCGTCCGCGTTGCAGTTGCGTGTGACCTCGCGGGCAACGACAGAATGATGACGTCCGATTTCGACGCTGATCTGTCTGCGGGACAAGCCATTTCGTAGACCGTGTTCGATCTCGACCCGATCCTCCAACACCAAAGCAGGCCCGCTCGATTCACGCACCCGACCACGGACGATCCCGGCACGCTCGTCCAACCACCGATAACCAGACCTGCGGCCCACGCCATGTGCAGCGCTCGCCCTCGATACCGACACCCCAGAGTCGACCATGGCATAGAAGCTATCGCGTAC
>NZ_NPFZ01000066.1:0-1394 GCF_002259425.1 Rhodococcus sp. 14-2470-1a | reverse complement strand
TGGCGCTCCTGAGGTTTGTGTGGGCGCTATTTCTGCTGTTCAGGGCGGGTTGTGTTGTTGGACGCAGTGTTCGGCGAGTTGCCGGTGAGATGAGGGACGCGCACGTGTTGGGCCTCTAGATTTCGGGGTTCCTACACCGACCTCAATCCGGAGGACCGCTACACGTGCGCGTCAGTACTGCATTTAACCGTCTGCTTCAGATTCCCGGTGCATCGGTATCGGATGTGTCGATCACAGACTCTTCCGTCGAGGTCGCGCTCAGGCTGACCGCACGCCGTGTGAAGTGTCCGTGTGGCTATTCGAGCGCCGCGGCCTACGATCGCGAGCTGCGTCGTTGGAGGCATCTCGATTTCGGCCGGCACAAGGTGTGGCTGGTCTATTCGATCCGTCGGATCGAGTGCCCGACCTGCGGTGTTCGTACCGAGGACGTCCCGTGGGCGCGGCCACGAGCGCGGCATTCACGGGACTTCGAGGACACCGTGCTGTGGCTGGTCACACGTACTGACAGGACCTCGGTATCGACGTTGATGCGCTGCGCGTGGCGAACGGTGACTTCCATCGTCACTCGCGCGGTCGATGCGTTGATCGACTCGCGCCGTCTGGATCGGCTGTATCGGATCGGTGTCGACGAAATCTGTTATCGGCATCCGCACAAGTACCTCACGATCGTGGGCGACCATGACACCGGCAAGGTCGTGTACATCTCCGAGGGTCGCGGTCGGGACTCGTTTTCGGAGTTCTTCGAACAACAGTCAGCACAGGAGCGCGACCAGGTGCAGGTGGTGTCGATGGACGGGTCGCCGGCATTCCGGGCGGCAGCCGAACATCGCGTCCCGCACGCTCGTCAGTGCATGGATCCCTTTCATGTCATGCAATGGGTGAACCGAGCGTTGGACCGGGTGTTCTCCGATGCCGCGTCGATTCGGCGCACGCTGGTCATGCAGGCACCGCAGTGGCGCAAGGCTCGAACTGCGTTGCGGCTCGGTAAGAATCGGCTCACCAAGACACATAAGTCGCTACTGCGGATGGTGACTGCAGCTGACACCGAGGTCGGGACGGCGTGGCGTTTGAAGGAACAGTTCCGGGATCTGTATCGGAAGGTCGCGCCCTCGAACGCTGCACGGTATTTGCGGCGCTGGATCGACGAAGCACAGTCCTGCGGGATCCTTGCGTTCGTTCAACTGGCCCGGATGATCGACAAGAAGTCCGATGCGATCTGCGCAGCAATCGAATTGGGTATCTCCAATGCTCTCATCGAGGGAATCAACTCCAAGATCAGGCTGATCAACGCCCGAGGCTACGGCCACCATTCCGCCGCATCACTGACAGCAATGATCTATCTCAACCTCGGCGGAATCGAGGTCAAGCTACCCACACAAAAGTAAGGAGGGGCA